>JAGVUD010000192.1 GCA_019136435.1 Armatimonadota bacterium
GCACTGAATGTTGTCCTCCAGGCAGGTCGGATGCCCGGCCGTCTCGCCGTTCACCCACCGGCAGAACATCTCCGCAAGCCAGGCGTTCATCCACAGCGGCTGCTCCCGCAGGGCAAGGTCGGTCACCAGCGGACGGGGCGCGGCGCCGCTGCGCAGAACGCGCAGCCAGCGGTTGTCGAGTTCCAGCGTCGCGTCCTCGCACTCCGCGCGCAGATAGTCTCCGCCCCAGCCATTGAGCGTCGTGGCATTCGCTTTGGCGCCCTCGTACAGGCAGCGCACCCCGTTCTCCATCTCGATGATCACCAGCCCTGTCGAGTCTCCCGCGTACTCGCCCCAAGGCGGATTCCAGGTGCTGGCGTACACGGTCTTGGCGTTGCTCCCCGCTATCGCCCGGTGGATGTCGAAGTGATGCACCGTCCCCTCCACCAGCAACGGGTCGGGGATCTCGTGACGGAATCTGCCCCACGACCCGAACTTGCGGCAGTTGCAGGTGAAGCGATGGACAAGGTAGTTCAGCCGCCCGTACCGTCCGCTTTCGATCTCCCGCTGAAGCGACTGTTTGTCGGCGTCGAAGCGGTGGCTCATCGTAACCGCCATCTTCAGCCCGGAGGCCTTCACGCGGTGGTAGATGCGGCTGCAGGCTGCCATCGAATCGGCGATCGGCTTCTCGGAGAGGATATGGCAGCCGTGACCGATGGCCAGTTCCACCATCTCTTCGTGAAACGCGGGGGGAACGACGATGACGGCGAAGTCGGCCTCAGTCTCGTCGAACGCCTGCTTCGCGCTGGTGTAGAGCCGCTCCGGCGGAAGGCCGAGCGATGCGCCGGCCTCCGGCAGAAGGTCTGCGTTGATGTCCACTGCGGCGGCGGCCTCCGCCAGCCCCTTCTCGCGAAGGTTGGGCAGAAACGCATGCCTCCACCAGTGCCCGAAACCTCCGACTCCGATCTGAATGAAACGCAGCGGCCTGGTCACAGCGGGAAGTCCTCCGGAAGCGGCAGGCCCGGAACCGCATGCCCCTGGCTTTTCGCCTCATCTCGATGCAAATGCCCCACGCGGCCTCCCTCCGGGGTCGCGTCCTCGAACCAGAAGCTGACCAGGTCTTCGTACACCTCGAGCACGTCGTGTTCGTCGCCGCGCTTTGTGCAGACGATGTCGCCGCGCTTGACGTAGGCAACCGACCCTTCGGTCATCACCTTCGCACGGCCCTCGAAGATAAGCCAGTATTCATCGCAGTCGTGATAGTGGCAGTCGAACCGCCCGCCTTCCTTCGGCACCCAGAAGACCCCGGCGCTGGTTACGCTGCACCAGTCCGGGCGGTTCCCGTCTCCCATAGCTTTCTCAGACGTCCGGATAACAGGCAAGATACCACCTCGCCGCGGTCTCAGGGCCGCGCGTCAGCCGTTGCGCTTCTCGAAATCGCGCATGAAGTCGCAGAGCGCCTTGACCGCAGCCTCCGGCATCGCGTTGTACAGGGACGCGCGCATGCCGCCGACCGAGCGGTGGCCCTTGAGCTGAATCAGCCCGTTCTCCTTCGCCTCTTTCAGGAACTGCTCGTCGAGCCCGTCTCTGGCAAGCGTGAACGGGATGTTCATGCGCGAGCGGTCGGACTTCCGAACCGGCGAACGGTACAGCGCGCTCGCATCGA
Source organism: Armatimonadota bacterium (assembly GCA_019136435.1). Taxonomy (GTDB): domain Bacteria; phylum Armatimonadota; class UBA5829; order DSUL01; family DSUL01; genus JAGVUD01. The sequence goes on from JAGVUD010000192.1 coordinate 1,646, forward strand.
TCAGGTCGTAGAGCGCCTGCGACTTGCGGATGTTGACCTTCTCCATCTCCGCCAGCCCGCCGAGCTTCTTGAGCCGCTTGAACACCAGCCCCGCCACATAGATCGTCCAGCAGGGCGGGGTGTTGTACATCGAGTCGTTCTCGGCCTGCGTTTTGTAGCAGAAGAGCGTAGGCGTGCACGGAATCGGATCGCCCATCAGGTCCTCGCGGACGATCACGATGGTCAGCCCCGCCGGCGCAACGTTCTTCTGAGCTCCCGCGTATATGACGCCGAACTTCGAGACATCCACCGGGCGCGACAGGAAGTCCGAACTCATGTCGCACGCGAGCGGCACACCGCCCGTCTCCGGAACCCAGTGATACTCCACGCCGCCAATCGTCTCGTTGGCGGTGTAATGGACGTAGGCGGCATCCTTCGAGAGCTGCCAGGTGTCCATCGGCGGAGCGTAGGTGAAGCTCTCATCCTCGCTCGACGCGGCGACGTTCACCGCGCAGTACTTCTTCGCCTCGGCGATGGCCTTTTTGGCCCACTGCCCCGTATGAACGTAGTCGGCCGACGTCTTGCCCCGAAGCAGGTTCATCGGCACGGCGGCGAACTGACCCGTCGCGCCCCCCTGCAGGAACAGCACCTTGTAGTTGTCCGGAATCTTCAGAAGCTCGCGCAGGTCGGCTTCCGCCTCCGCCGCGATGCCAATGAACTCCTTGCCGCGATGGCTCATCTCCATCACCGACATCCCGCTGCCATGCCAGTCGAGAATCTCCTCGCCGGCCGTCTTCAGGACATCCTCCGGCAGAACAGCCGGCCCCGCGCTGAAGTTGTACACTCTGCTCATTTCCTGACTCCCGTCTCCAGCCCCGCCGCGCGGGCGGGGCGCATCTCTTAAGGGATTTCCCTCAACTTCTCAATGATAGCGTCCGCCATCTCCGACGTCCCGACCGCCGCCGGGTCATCGCGATGCGGCTTCATGTCGTAGGTTACGCTCCTGCCTTCGGCAATCACGGCCGCAACTGCTTTTTCGAGACGAAGTGCGGCATGTTCCTCTCCGATGTGCCGCAGCATCAGCATGCCCGACAGAATGAGTGCCGTGGGGTTCACCCTGTTCTGCCCCTTGTAGCGTGGCGCGCTGCCGTGCGTCGGCTCGAAGACCGCTCCGCCCACGCCAATATTCGCCCCCGGCGCCACGCCGAGTCCGCCAACCAGCCCCGCCGCCAGATCGGAGATGATGTCTCCGTACAGGTTCTCGGTCACGAGAACATCGTACAGCTCCGGCTTCTGGACGAGTTGCATGCACATGTTGTCAATCAGGCGCTCTTCGTACTCGATCTGCCCGTCGTAGAGCTTCGCAATGTCGCGGGCGGCCTCGTAGAACAGACCGTCCGTGAACTTCATGATGTTCGCTTTCGCGATGGCGGTGACTTTCCTGCGCCCGTTTTTCACGGCGTATTCGAACGCGAACCTGACGATGCGGGCGCTGCCCTCGTAGCTGATCGGCTTGATCGAGATGGCCGAGTTCGGGGCGATCCTGCCGCCGCCCATTTTGATGATCGCGTTCGCCTCGTCCGCACCGCGATCCCACTCCACCCCCGCGTACAGGTCCTCGGTGTTCTCGCGAACGATGACGATGTCCACGTTCTCGTACTTCGAGCGGATTCCCGGGTAGTACTTGCATGGTCGCAGGCACGCGTAGAGCCCCAACTCCTGCCGAAGGGCCACGTTGACGCTCCGGAATCCTTTGCCGATGGGTGTCGTGATGGGGCCCTTCAGCGCCACCCCGTTGCGGCGAATGCTCTCGATGACCTCGGGCGGAAGGGGCGTCCCCTTCTCCTCCATCACGTCAACACCCGCATCCACGACCTCCCAGTCAATGCCCGCGCCGAGGGCGTCTATCACGCGGCGCGCAGCCTCGACCAGCTCCGGACCTGTGCCGTCTCCGCGGATGAGGGTTACTTTGTGGCTCAAATACTCTGACCTCCAGCAGTTCCCGTTGCCGGGTTGCTGCAACTATAGCACGCCAGCGGGAGCCCGCGCCAGCGGGAGCCCGCGCCAGCGGGAGCCCGCGCCAGGGTAATTCCTTGCGGTCTTCCGGGAATCTTGTTCCCGATAGCCACACCCGTCTGAATTCCGGGTCGAGTCCGGAATGAAGCGGAGGGAGTGACGGGCGGGGCGGCGCCGGACGCTCAGCGTTCCCGCACGTAGGAGGTCACCGCGCCGGCGGCGGCGATTGCGGCGGCGGTGAGGGTGCACGCGCTCACAGCCCGAAAGAGGGAATCCGCACCCGGGCCGTGGGCCATGACCGTTGTCATAATCGCGCCCGCGAGGCCGACGCCGAGGCTCATCCCGACGTTTCTTGCCAGCGCCATCACGCCCGCCGCGATCCCCTGCCGGCCCTTCGGAGCGGCGCCCATCAGCGCGCTGTTGTTGGGAGCGGTAAACAGCCCGGACCCGAACCCGACAAGCCCGAGACACAGCGCCACGCGCACAATAGGCGTGGCCCCGTCCACCCCGGCGAGCAGGGCCATTGCGGCTGCAAGCAGAAGCATGCCCGCCGTCGCGGGGGCGCGCGGCCCGATCCGATCGGACAGCAGGCCGCTAAGCGGCGCTGTCATCGCCATCACGAGGGGCTGCGCGCTCAGCACCAGACCCGCGCGGTCCGGAGACAGGCCGCGACCCTGCAGCAGATAGAACGGAAGCACAAACGTGAGGATGAACGCGCTCGTGTAGTTCATCACCGCGCTGGCCGCCGCCGCCGAGAACCCCGCATTTCTGAACAGGCCGAGGTCGAGCATCGGCGCGCCAGATACGGTCTCGACGCGCACGAACGCCGCAAACAGAAGCGCCGCCCCCGACAGCAGGCCGATCGTCGCGGCTGACCCCCATCCCCACGCATGCCCCTGATTCAGCCCCAGCAGAAGCGCGACCAGCGCGGCGAAGAACACCGACGCGCCCGCAATGTCGAACCGCTCGCGGCTCTCGCTCCCCTTGCCGTTCGGGATCATTCGCGTTCCGAGATACAGCGCCAGCAGCCCCACCGGGACGTTGATATAGAAAACCGCGCGCCACGTCCAGTGTGCCGAAAGCCAGCCGCCCAGAGTGGGGCCCGCGGTGAGCCCAAGATAGGTCATCGTCGCCTGCAGCCCGAGCGCGCGGCCGCGCTCCGATGCCGGGAAGTTCATTGTCAGAACCGCGGGCGCGTTCGAGAACAGAAGCGCCGCCCCGAACGCCTGTACCGCCCGAAAGCCGACAAGATGCCAGACCGACCCGGAAAACCCGCAGAGCGCCGAGCCGGTGACGAAGACCACAAATCCCCAGAGGTACACCCTCTTGTGCCCGTAGATGTCGCCGAGCCTCCCGAAGCCGAGCAGAAGCCCGCTCACGACAAGCAGATAGACCGTGACAACCCATTCCACCGACGCGACATCGGATGTGAAGGCGTTGCGGATGACGGGAAGGATCGTATTGACGATGCTGCCGTCCAGCGCGGACATAAATGTGCCCGCGCCGACACTGGCGAGCACCCACCACTTGCGGGGATGGGCGGAGGCAGTATCTGTTGATTTCATCGCGTGGAGTTTACCAGACCGCGCCGCTTGTGCGCACCCGCTTGTGCACACCCGCTTTCCCGCCTGAGTTTCGCGCCGCCGCAACCGCATGATATGATGTGCATTGTCATTATGGAGGCGGGGCGTCGACGCGCCTGTCTCCGCTTTTCACGCAGCAGCAGGGGACATTGAAAGGTCGCAGGTCAGAAGATCGCAGGCGCGCCGGACGGGCGCTCGGCATGTTTCTCGCAGTACTTACCGCGTTTGTCGCGAGCGGGCTGATCGGGTACTACTTCGTCGGGCCGATGCTGCCGGGGGGCGCAAGGCCGCCCGCACCCCGGGTGGACCCCGCGCGCCCGGTTGCTTCGCCGCAAGAAAGTGTCCAGAACGGTCCATCGCTCGCCCCGGGCGGAGTGGATGTGGACATCAGCGAAGACAGGCCCGCCGCGCCGGGCGCGTCTTACTGCGTGGTTGTGGGCGACTATCCGGACGAGTCCAGCGCGCGGAAAGCCGCCGATGATATCACGGCGGAAGGACTGACGGCGCGAGTCGCCAGGGCGCCGAGCGGCGGTCTGCAAGTCTGGCGGGTCGAGGCGGGTTCGTTCAAAGAGCGCGCCGAGGCGGAGAAGCAGGCTGAGACGCTGAGAAATCAGGGGTTCAATGCCGCCGCTGCTCCCGAGAAGCAGAAGGAGTAGAGCATCCAGACCGTCTTGAATCCCCCCCAGCCCGATATCACATCGCACAAGAACCGGCCGCCGGTGCCGCGCACCGCCCGCCTCCGGCTGGTGTTCGGCTATCTCGTCTTTCTCCTGGCGTTCGTCGTGAACGCCCGCACCCTGGCGGCGCTTCCGCCGGACCTGAGCGTGGCCGAGACACTCCGCCAGGCGTTCGCCTGGTGGGCGCTGGTGCTGATGGCGGCCGGAATGCTCATACGGCTCTGGTCGGCAGGAACGCTGCTGAAGATTACCGAACTCGCCACGGACGGGCCGTACGCGCTCTCGCGCAACCCGCTGTATCTCGGATCGTTCGTTGCGGGCGTGGGGTTGTGCGCCTTTGTGCACAGCCTGCCGCTTCTGCTGCTGTTCGTGGTCTCGTTCGCGGCTACGTACCGCGCTCAGATACGATGGGAAGAGGACTACCTCACGCGGATTCATCCGAAGGCGTTTCCGGAGTATGTCCGCCGGGTGGCCAGCTTCGTGCCGATGCGATGGAACGCGGACGCGCTGCGCGGCGATTTCTCGGCGTTGAGGCTGCTCCGGAACAAGGAGATGGCCCACCAACTCTTCTGGCTGGTGATGCTGCTCGGGCTGATGGCGCAGGCCTACCTGCACTCGGAGGGCGTCGGCATCTGCCTGCCCTGAGACGAGCGCGCTACTTCGCCAGGCGGAATCCGCAGTCGTTCCAGCGGTTGATGGGGGCGAAGTAGGCACGGTTCGCCGAGCGCGCGCCGTCCAGTCCGTAGTCCCACCCGCCGCCTCGCACCACGCGGTAGGCGCCGGTGAAGTCAAACGGAGCGCTGCCGCCCGGATACGAAACGTACCAGTCCTGACACCATTCCCACGCATTCCCGGCCATGTCCTGGCATCCGTACGGGCTTGCCCCTGCAGGGTAGCTGCCCACCGCCGCCGTCTGATAGCCCTGATACCCGCCCCCGGCCAGGTTCCGGTCGTGGAAGTTGTTGCACTTCTCCGGATCCCACACATCACCCCACGGGTACGCGCTGGCGGCACTGCCCGTCCAGCGCGCAGCCTTCTCCCACTGCGCTTCGGTAGGGAGATGCCCGCCCGCCCAGGCGCAGTACGCCTCGGCCTCGTAGTAGGTGACGCCGACCACCGGATGTGCCTCCGTCTGCGTGAACGAGGAGCCGCCCCAATCCTGCTGCGCGGCCCAGTAGTCGGGCTCGGCGCGGTCGTTGGCCATCTTCCAGGTCCAGCCCTCGCTCGACCAGTACGCGGGGTTGTGGTATCCGCCCGAGTCCATGAACGCGCGGTACTGCGCGCGTGTCACCTCCGTGCGCCCTATCCAGTACGCCGCCAGGTACACTTCGCGCCGGGGAAGCTCATCGCTCTCGGCGTACGGCTCGTCCCCGATGCTGCCGACGAGCGCCGGACCCGCCGGTATGTACACAATGCCGTCCGGATTTACGACCTTCAGAACGCCCATCGTATCCCAGCCGTCGGTGAGTGTGGCGGTGTCCGATGTGTACATCCAGACGGTGAACTGCCGGGCCGCCGCCGCCTTGAACTCGAGCGACCAGGCGACCCGCATCCGCCCATCGGCTGACTGAACCGTGGTGCCCGCGCAGTTCACCGTCACGAGGCTGTTGGCGATGGTGTTGGCGCTCCCCGGCGCGAAGCCGCCGAGCCAGGCCGAACCGGCATCGTCGCGAAGATAGAGCCGGTTGCCCGGCCCATCATAATAGAGATACACCCCGTTCGCGGCGGTAACGGTCGTGTTCAGAAGCAGATAGGTGCTCGTCGCGGCCGCGCCGTTCGGTACCAGGCATTCGGCGGTCAGCGACAGCGGCTGCTGCGCGGGGATTTCGCCGGATGACGGCGTGAGCGATACATTGAGATGGCTGCCGATGGTGTAGGTTGTCATCTGGTCCCAGCCATCCGACAGCCCGGCCGCGTCAACGCAGTACATCCACGACCCGAGCGCTTTCCCCCTGAGCGAGGCCTTCGGCTCGATCTTCCAGTTTACCACCAGATCTGCGCCCGAGCGCTCGACGGTCGTTCCCGCGCAGTCAATCGTGCAGTAGCCGTTCTCGATGACGCCGCCGGCGGTTCCGGGCGCTATGCCGCCCAGCCACGCCGTGTTCAGGTCGTTGCGCAGCCACAGCCTGTCCGCGCCAGCGTCGTACCAGAGCGAGACGCCGCGGAAGCTGGACAGCGTCGTGTTGAGCACGAGATACGCGCCGCGAATGTCGGCGGCGCCGCTCGGGTCCGTGTGCTTTGCGGTCAGAAGAGACGGCTGCCCCACCGATAGCGCGTCGCCCGCCGCCGGCTCGAGCGATGCATTCGTGGGCGCCTGGTCGAAGACGATGTCGCCCTTCTTCTCGAAGCCAGAGTTCAGACCGGCCGTGTCTGCGGCATACATCCAGGCCCCGCACGCCCACTCCGGCTGCGGCGGCCGAATGTTGACGCGCCAGCCCACCGTCAGCGTCTCGGCGCTGCCCTGAACCGTTGTGGCGGCGCAGTCCAGGTCGGCGCGTCCGTTCGAGATGATGTTCTCCGAACCGGGCGCGAACCCGCCCAGCCAGCCCGTGTTCGCATCGTTGCGCAGATAGAGCAGGTCCTCCACCGCGTCGTACCACACGTAAACTGCTCCGAGCCCCGTGAAGCTGCTGTTGATGAGCAGGTAGGAGCTTCTGATGTCCGCGAACCCGTTGGGGTCGTACTGCGCCGTGGTGATGGTCGTCCACCCCGGCGCCGAAACCCGCCCGCTGGACGGGCTGACGCTGGTGTTCATCGGCGCGGGCGCAACCATGTAGAGAGCGCCCGCCTGATTCCATCCGTCACCCGCGCCCGCCTTGTCGCCCGCGTAAAGCCACTCCTTGAGAATCTTGCCGGCCACTCCCGCCTTCACGTAGGCCTGCAGGGTGACGGTCAGCCTGGTCCCCGATCCGCGCAGGCTGGTCCCGGCGCAATAGACCCTGCAGCGCCCGTTCTCAATTGTGTTCGGGGTGCCGGGAGCATATCCGCCCAGCCACGCCGTGTTGTTGTCGCTGCGAAGATAAACCCTGTTCTTCGCGATGTCAAAGTAGATGAATATGCCGTTCGCGCCGGAAAGCTCGGTATTCAACAGGATGCGGCAGTCGCGGATGTCCTCGAATCCTTCCGGATCATCGAACGTCGCGGTGAACGTGTGCGTGACGCCCGCGAAGCGGTGCCCGGCCGACGGGCTGATGGTTCCGGTCACGGGGGGCTTCGGCGACGCTACCACGCGAATCGAGCCCGCCAGATCCCAGCCGTCACCCAGCTTCGACCTGTCTCCCGCATACAGCCACTCGGAAAGCGTGGTTCCGCCGAGACTGCCCTTCAGGAGAATGCGGAGGTTCACAGTCAGCCTGTTGCCTGATCCGCTCACACTGCTCCCGGAGCAGTAGACGGCGCACCGTGAGTTGTCTATCGTGCCAGCCGACCCGGGAGCATACCCGCCCAGCCACGCCGTGTTGTTGTCGTTGCGCAGGTAGAGCTTGTTGCTCAAAGCGTCGTAGAAGACGAAAATGCCGTTCGCGCCGGAGATGGCGGTGTTCAGCAGAACGCGGCAGTCCGCGATATCCGCATAGCCGTCGGGGTCATCGAAGGTAGCAGTGAACGTGTAAACCGCACCGGCCTGAAAATCTCCCGAAGCCGGGCTGATTGTTC
>JAGVUD010000543.1 GCA_019136435.1 Armatimonadota bacterium
GAGACCGTGTGGGATTCCGGCGACCTGCCGCTTCCGGTGGGGTCTGAAGGAAGCTGGTATCTGCACGTTCAGGCGCTGAACGGCGAAGGCGCGGCGAGCGGCACGCTGGATCTGGGGCCGTACAAGTTCGACGGCACGGGACCCGAGAACCCCGGCACGGCCACTGAGACCGGCGGCGCGCAGAACGATACAGTGCAGTCGGCGGTGTCCGACCCCGCGTTCACATGGCCTGCCGGCACGGACGCGCTGTCCGGCATTCAGGGGTACAGCGTGTACTTCGGCGACGATTCGTCGGGGACGAGCGAAACGTTCGTGACGAGCGCGGCGTATGACCCGGCGGGCGTGAGCGCAGGCGGCACCTACTATCTGCGCGTTCGTCACAGGCGCGACAACGAAGCTGAATGGCTCGTGGGTGTCCATCGATCCAGACTCGGAGATCGTGGAGTACCAGTACGCGGTCGGAACAAGCGCGGGCGGCACGGACGTCGTGGGCTGGACCTCGGCCGGAACCTCCGTTGAGGCAACGATTGACATCCCGGCGCCTGGTATGAGCCAGGGTCCGGCCTATTACATCTCGGTCAAGGCAAAGAGCGAAGCAGGCGACTGGAGTGACGCCGGGACCTCGGACGGCATCCAGGTGGCGCCGCCGGTTCAGACCATCGCCGAAGCGAAGGCTCTGGCGGATGGTGAGCCGGTCGCTCTTCGGAACAAGGTCGTGACCGCCGATGTCGGCGGGGCCTACTACATCGAGGAGACCGACTGGTCGAGCGGCATACTGGTGATGGGAGCCGGAGCGCCTCCGGGGACTCTGGTGACCGTCGGCGGGGTGATGGGCCTGAACGAGCACAATGAACGTGCCATCACCGGCGCGGCGACCGTCGTGGAAGCCGCCAGCGACCCGCTGATCATCCCGTCCGCGCTGAGGATGTCGGGCAAGAACCTCGGCGGCGAGGACTTCAACGCGTTCACCTTCGGAGCGACGGGCGGCGTCGGCCTCAACAACGTGGGCCTGCTGTGCTGCATGACCGGCGTGCTGACATCGGTCGGCGAAGGCGAGCTGTGGCTCAGCGACGGTTCCACGGCGCAGCCGGTGAAGGTCGCTGCCTATCTGACCGACATCAGCGGACTGCAGGTGGGTGACCTGGTCATCGTGACAGGGATCTCCACGCTGGAGATGGACGGCGGGGTTCTTTCGCCGGCCCTCAGGGTCACCGACCCGTCCGGGATTACGAAACTGAACTGACACCCCGCGAGCGGGGACAACGGACGAGATCACACGGGAGGGGCCGTTGCCGGCCCCTCCCGGCCATAATGGAGGCCGCAAGACAGCCTCCGGCCTCACCACACGCAAAACACCTGGAGATAAGACAGTCAGAACCTATCTGGAATGCTATCCGTGCTTGGTCCATCAGGCGGTTGACGCGATTCAACGCGTGGTGGACGACCCCGAGACCCAGACCGCCGTGCTGCGGAGGGCTCTGGACATCCTGAGCGAAGCTGCCCCGAGCGATTCGCCTCCCCTGGTATCATCGAAGATTCATCGCGCGCTGCGTTCGGCCATGGGAGACGCGGACCCGTACAGGGAGATCAAGGACCAGAGCAATGCTTTCGCGCTGAGGCTGTACCCGCAGTTTCAGGAGAGGGTGCGAGCATCGGACGATCCGCTCGGGGCGGCTCTGCGCCTGGCGATCGCCGGCAATGTCATTGACTACGGCGCGAAACGGCACGTCTCCGAGGAGGCGATGTCGGCAACCATCGAGAACGCGCTGGACGCGCCGCTCGACGCGGCACGTGTGCGGGAGTTTCGCGAAGCCGTGGAGGCCGCGGACACCCTGCTGTATCTGGCCGACAACGCCGGCGAGATCGTGTTCGACCGCCTGCTGCTGGAATATCTTCCCCTGCGCAAGATCACGCTGGCGGTGCGGGGCGCGCCCATAATCAATGATGTGACGCTGGATGATGCCCGCACGGCCGGGCTGACAGATATGCTGCGGGTGCTTGACAACGGCTCGGACGTGCCCGGCACGGCCCTGTCGGAGTGCTCGCCGGAGTTCCAGAAGGCGTTCGCCGAAGCGGACCTGGTGATCGCCAAGGGGCAGGGCAACCTCGAGACCCTGTTTGAATCGTCCCGGCGCATTTGCTTTCTGCTGCTGTGCAAGTGCCCGCTGGTCGCGGAGATGCTGGGCTGCGGCGTCGGCGACATGGTTATCCGCTGCGCAGCTCCGTAGCAGCCAGCCGCCGGGAAGCGGCACCCGCTCGCGGCGACAACCCCACACAAGCCGCGAAGCGCTTCACGCGCACACATGTGGTGCGCATTTTACCTCGTACAAACACCTGATTTTCAACAAATCGTACCTCTTTACCCACAAAAACGCTTGACACTCCACAAGGGTGCATACAGACTGAGGTAAGCCCTGCTGACGCGGGCGGTGGCCGGCCTGCTGGCCGCATGCAGTCCACCGGACTGCACACCTGCGCTTCTTGAGGGGCTGAATGAAGACAACCCGGCCCAGACCGGGCGATGAGGGAGGGAAAGATAATGGCACGCAAACTGCCAGCGCTGCCCGTCAGCGCACTGCTCGCGGCATTGATCGCAACCGCCTGCGCTGCGGCCCCAGGAACACCCAACTACTACGCGAGTTGGACTGACGCCGTCACCGGCGACAACCAGTTCTCCTACGGCGGCAAGACTTACTGGGATGTGGACGTGGGCGCGGATAGCTATCAGGACGATGTCTACGAGCGTCCGACGGCCCAGACCTTCGCGATGAAGGGCGCCCGCTACGCGGCGAAGGAGTACCTGGGCTACCTGGATATCACAGGGGCCAGCATTGGATGGGACACCCGGTACATCTACGTCCAGGTGGCTCTGTTCAGCCTCAACAAGGTTACTGACGACGGCGTCGCGACGCGCGTCGGCCTGGTGGAAAGATACGGGTTCCGCCTGGGGTGGGATGAAGATGGCCGCCACAGCAGGCTCTTCGTCGCGGATCAACCGGAGTTGAAGAACTCGCCGAACACACAGTGGGGCAGCATCGGTACATTCGCCTACCGCGACACCGACGGAGATGTCGGCGGCCGCGGAGCGCTGAACGGCCACCTGCCATCGGGACGCACGGTCACGAAGTCGGACAACTCGCGCGAAGAGTCCGGCATGAACGGCTACAACAGCCAGATTATCTCGGACGGGAAACCGGGCGGCTCGGGCTCACCGGTATTCTTCACGCGGATCAGCCCGGCCTCCTCAACCGTCGTCGAGTTCGCACTGGACTACCTTGCCCTCGGCTGGACCGAGCAGTCACTGTGGGATCTTCAGTATGTCGAGTTTGAAGCGATCAAGGGCGGTGCCAAAGACCCGCAGAACTATCTGTGGAATGACAAGTACACCAAGTCCGAGGCCGGATCGCCCAATCCCGGCGTCGGCGGGCTCTCTGAGTTCGGCACTCAGGGGTGCGGCAATATCTATGAGCTTGACACGCTGAGAGGCGGGGTTGTGCCGGAACCTTCGAGCATGCTCGCCCTGGCGGCGTGCCTGATTGGAATGGCCGGAGCATCACGCCGCCGGCGCTGAAACTTGAGGAGTAATCCAATACCACGCAAGGCTGCGGGCCTCAGCCCGCGGCCTTGCGCTTCGCCAGGACTCCTGCTCGCGCCCAGACGCAGCCCGCAGCTTGAGCATCGCAGTACAGTTTCTCTATAATGACCGCTGTGGTGACAGGCGAAAGACGATAGCTCGCAGGACAATGGAAACAAACATGATGCTGAAAACTCTGACGGCTGCTCTTCTCACCGGCGTGGTTGCGATTGGCGCCGTCCTCCCGGCACTGGGCGCGAAGAAGTGGACCATCGGAACGCCGATTGTCACGTACTGGGCCGGCCCGGGCGCCGGCTTCATGCCTGTGAACGATGAGACCGCCGCGCAGCTTCGCGCGGGTGGATGGAACGTGGGCTGGGCGGACACCCCCGGGGATCTGAACACCTACCACCGCCACGGCGTGCGCGCGATGCTGGTGATCCGCACGCCGAACCTGGACGATCCGGACAAAGCGAAGAAGCTGGAAGCTCTGATCGAACAGGTGCGCGACCATCCTGCGATGTACGCGTATTATCTGGTGGACGAGCCAGGGGCGGGCGCGTTTCCGATGCTCGGCAGACTCGTCGAGTTCTTGCGCAAGCGCGACCCGTCGCATCTGGCTTTCATCAACCTCTTTCCCACCTACGCGAACGCGGCACAGCTCAACGTGAGCGACGACGCGGCGGCGCGCGCGAAGGTGGGCTACCCGACCGATTTCGCGGGCATCAACACCGACGACGGGACGTCCATGCGCTACCGCGAGCACGTCCGCCAGTTCATCGAGATCGTCAAACCCCGGATGATCAGCTACGATCACTACCATTTCTTGAAGGAGCGCGATGGCGGTCAGTACTTCCTGAATCTCGCGCTGATTCGCAAGGCGGCCCTAAAGGCGGGACTCCCCTTCCAGAACATCATCCAGGCGTGTGACTCACCTGCCGAAGGCTGGCGTGGACCAGGCGAGCACGAAATTCGCTGGCTGACGTACACGTCTGTCGCCTACGGCGCGCAGGCAATCGCGCACTTCCGGTACGACATCGGTTTCTGGACGAACCCGAAGGACCCGGCGACTCTCAGGCCGCTCTTCTGGGCGGTGTCTCAGACGAACCGTGAGTTCGTGGCGATTGCGAGCGAGCTGCAGCGGCTCAGGTCGCTGGGAGCGTATCACTTCGGCACGCTGCCGCTGGGAGGCGAGGCGCCGCCTGAGACGGCGCCATTCGCCCCGTCACCCAGGAAGCAGGAGATCCTGCTCGGGTATTTCGGCAGGTCCGCGGGGCGGCCCACCCACGTGGTGATTGTGAACCTGAACTACAAACAGCCGGTGACGGCGAAGCTTGCCGGCCCGGGCCCGATGCAGGTGTTCCACGCGGCGACAGGCGCCTGGTCCGACCCGTCGAACGGGGCCCTGGTGGAGATTGCTCTTCCCCCGGGAGGCGGCACGCTCGTGCGCCTTGCGCGGTAGGTTGCCCGCACCGTTCCATACAATGGCCGAGACTCAGACAGGAAAGGCGCGGTAACCTTCAGGAGAAGGCCGCGCCTTTCCTGCCGGGCGAGGTCACAGGGTTTGCATCAACTGAGGACTACGCCCTCCGTTGCCCTCTTCGCCCGCTTCCCACCAGACCTGTAAGAGCCATGCCGAGCGCCAGCAGACTGCCCGGCTCCGGAACCACGATGTCATCCGCAACTTTGAAGTTGTCCGTGTGACTCTTGCTCCGCTTGAAACCGAACGTCGAGTTCGATGCCTGCGGATTATAGTCGCCCGCAGCCGTCAGCCACACTTTGTACTCACCCCCCGAACTCGGCGTCTTGCTGAACGGGATTAGTTGCACAGAGATCGAGTGGTTGTTCGGGTTCATCAGCCCCACCGCGTGCGTTCCCCCGGAACCGGTAACGCCCGAGATGACGCCGCCAGCCACCGTGCAGGCGCGGTCTGCGATGGGGTCCGTGGACAGCAGCACGGCGCCGCTGGGGTCGGTCACCATGAAGTAGTAGAACCCGTCTGGAAAGCCGGGCCCGTTGGGGTTCTGCGGCCCGCCGTTGAGGTACACGTCATCCTTGTTGTCGTAGAGGTTCTGGTCAACGCTCAGGCCATCGAACAGCGAAGTGTAGATCGCCTCTCCGCACGCGGGGGCCGCGACCAGCAAAGTGGCCAGACCCATGACCGCGAGGATGCAGGAAACCGGGGCTTTTGCCCTCTTCATCCTTCTGTCAGCCTTTCTTCTCAACCTGTGAGCGTGAGCAACTGAGGCAAGGGACAAACAATGGTCCCCCGCCCCCGAATCACGCGGTTCACGCCCACCCTGCGCCGCGCGTTCGGATGCCCTGGGCTGCGATGCCTTTATCCCGCATATGCAGGAACAGGTATTCATCCCACCATCACAGACAGTTTACACCTCTAGCAGTCAGCAGCAACCTGTGGCAATTACCAGTTTTTCTGAAGCGGCCGGCAGCGCCGCACAGCTTGCGCGCTCCGAGCCATACTGCTAATCTGTGCACAGTACGGATTGCCGGCCCCGGCCGGCACAAGGCAAGCAGGCAACTATGGGACTGGCGCGAACACTCAGTTACATCAGGCAGCGGCGGGCAGGCATCCCCGACGAGATCGAGAGGCAGCACGCCTATCTCAGGCTCGAAATGGACATCCTCACCCCGCACATGGAGCGGCCGCTCGACGGAGCGCGGGCGCTGGACATCGGCTGCGGACAGATGCTACCGATGCTCATCGGCCTGACCGCGGAAGGCTGTAAGGCGACGGGCATTGACCTCGACCCGTACCTTCCGGGAAAGCACCTCGCCAACTTCGCCAGGCGCCGCCGGGAAGAGGGCGTGGCCCGGGCGGCTTCGCAGGGCTTGCGCAACGTTCTTGTTGACGAGGCGGTAGGGCGGGGCCTTGCCCTAAAGCTCGGCGCCCGCGTCAACATTCGCGCGCTCGATGTTAGGGTGATGGATGTCGGGAAACTGGACTTCGAAGACGGCACCTTCGACCTGATGACATCCATGGCTGTGTTCGAGCATATCGCCGACATGCCGGGGGCGCTCGGCGAGATCCACCGCACTCTGAAGCCGCGGGGCGTCGCCTGCCTCCACGCCCACCTGTTTCCGTCCTACACGGGCGGGCACAACCGCGACATGCTGAACGCCGCCGGGCAGCCCATCGAGTCCAGCGTCGTGCCCTGGGACCATCTGCGCGGAAACAGCCATCCCGCCCCGGCGTATCTGAACAAATACCGTATGGCGGACTTCCGCCGGTTCATCGAGGAGTCGCCGCTGGCGCTCGAAGCGTGGCATGCGCACCCGCCCGGCGAAGGAGATGAGGCGAGGCTTACCCCGGAGATTGAGCAGGAACTGTCGGCGAAGGGATTCACCCGCGACGACCTGCTGACCACGAGCCTGCACATCGTCGTCCGCAAGCCCTGAACCCGCACCCATAGCCCGCACGAGAGAAAGCAGGCTGTATCTTCGTTCGCGCTTGTGGTAAAGTGGTATCGTGAGACTCGCGCCTGCCCGCGGTCTTCCACGGCGGCGCAGCACTCCGGAGGGGCCGCTGTCCGGCCGGCAGGCTCGCGAGAGACAGTCAGGCGGCTGTCGCCCTGCCCCAGCCCCGATCCCCTGGCCGGTGACGGGAACAGCCGCCAACGCCTGACGACACGCGCCTCGATAGAGGCTGCGGAAATACCGCGATAGAAGAGAAGCGCCTTGAGGATTTTCAGAACACCGCTTTTTCTGTGGGCTGCCGCCGGTCTCCTGCTTCTGACCGCCGAATGCACACGCGCGGCCGACGTGGCCGACTACTCATGGGTGTTTTCGGAGAACGGAAACTACCTGGGCTGGACCGCCGAAAACGCTGTCGCGTCCGGCGTGGGTTCCGGCTATCTCTGGTCGGAGAGCGGCACATCCACTGCGTATTTCGTCCATCAGGATGTTCCCGTCCAGGCACGCAAGGACCACTACGTCCAGCTGCGCATGCGCCTGCGCCCCAAATCGAGCCCCACCGCGCGCTTTGGCCGCACCTACGGCGGCATCTACTTCACAACCGACGCCGAGACTTCTTTTGACGAGGCCAAGAAGGTCACTTTCCGCACCTACGGCACCGGAACATGGAAGACGTACAACATCTGGGTGGGCAACAACGCGAAGTGGACGGGAACCATCAGGCGCCTTCGCGTGGACCCCACGACCTTCACCAACGCGCGCATCGAGATTGAGTCCATCAAGCTGATGCAGGACCATACCGGCCCGGAGTTTATCCTCAAGAACAACTGGACGTACTCCGACAACGACACCATCAGCTACAACACCCCCAGCCTGGTGCTCAAAGACGCGTACGACAGCATCTCCGACCTGTCCCGGGTGGAGTTCTACCGGCGGCCCGCCGGCGCGACCAACGCGGACTGGGTGCTGGCTGGAGGCGACATCTCGGCGGTTGACAAGTGGCAGTTCAAGTATCCGGCGCTGCCGAACGGCAGCTACGATCTGGGCGTCAAGGCCTACGACCAGACATCGAACTCGAACGGCTGGGACTACCCCGAGGCCATCGTCCACAACCTCACGATCAACACTGCGATGACGCCCCGGATTGATGTGAACGCCGCGGGCCCGGCCGAGCCATTCGACAAGATGATCGCCGGCAGCAATCAGATCTGGTACCGCTGGACGAACAGCTACAACCCGGCTACCAACAGCCTCTACAGCAGCAGCCTCGAGTCTCTGCTGGCGGATTGCGGCATCACGGTCATCCGCTACCCGGGCGGCTGCCACGCCGACACATTTTATTGGAAGAAGAGCATCGGTCCTGTCGCATCGCGTCCGAACCAGTATGGCAATCCCTGCGCCCCGGTGCCGAGCAACCAGGGCCCGGCGAAGTTCGGTCTGGACGAGTTCTGCCGCTGGTGCGAGGCCAGAGGCATCGAGCCCATGATCACGACGCGCTTCCGCTGGCCCACGGCGGGAGGCGCCCCGGGACAGGACGGACCGCATCCGTATCAGCAGGCTCTGGAAGACGCGGTGGATCTGGTGGAGTACTGCAACGCCCCGAACGACGGTTCGAACTGGAACGGAGGCACCGACTGGGCGGCGGTGCGTGCGGCCAACGGCCACCCGGAGCCGTATCATCTGAAGTATATGGAGATCGGCAACGAGCCGTTCAACCCCGATCCGTGGGGCAGCCCGGGTCTGGTCGGGCTCGACGGCCCCTCCGAGTATGCCCTGGCCTTCCTGAGCTACTACGACGCGATCAAGGCGACCGACCCCAGTGTCATCGTGACTCCCAGCGCCTACCTCGACTATCACGGGGCAAACTACGGCAACCTGGTGGACAAATGGCCGTATCAGATCCTCTCGATTGACGGCCCGTTCATCGAAGAGGCGCAGTTCCACCAGTATTACCCTTACAGCCCGTCGCAGCCCGACATCGTTCGTCTCTACAACGAGACAATGGCGGCGGCCAAGGCATTCGACGACGGCCTCGGCGTCTACCGGATGATCCAGAAGCAGACCAACCCGGAGCGGACGAACCTTATCAAGATTCAGCTCAACGAGTGGAACGTCAACTACTACTGGACGAACAACCCCACGTATGGCTGGATCAACATGGAGCATGTACGCACGTGGAAGGCGGCCATGGCGACCGCGGACAGCCTGCGCATATTCCTGTTGAACAGGGACCTTATGAGCGTCGCCTGCCACTGGCTGCTCCAGGACGACCGCTGGGGGCTGGTGCAGAACGACAACGTGACCCCCAACCCGGTCTGGTATGTCTTCTCGGCCTTCAACCACCACTTTGGCACGAAGCTCATACCATCCAGGTTTACCGGAGCCCCGACGCTTGACTGGGATGGATATCAGGGACAGACTCCGGGCCTGCTGAACATCCCGAAGCTCACCGGCATGGCGAGCCTGAGCGACGATGGCCAGACGGCGTATCTGTGGGTCATCAATAAGGACAGAGCGAACGCGATCACGTCTGCTGTCAATCTGACCGGTTTCCTCCAGCCGGGGCAGACTCGGCTTGCGGCAGAGATA
>JAGVUD010000163.1 GCA_019136435.1 Armatimonadota bacterium
GGTCGAGGTTGGGCGTTCGGATGACGGAGTTGCCGTCGCACCCGGCGCAGTCCGCGCGGTGCTGGTCGCCCATGAGCAGCAGGATGTTGGGCCGGGACGAGGCCGGCTCCCAACATCGTGATGAACTCTCTGCGACTAACAGCATGCCTTTGCATCCTCTGTTTCCCCAGCCTGAGCGATGTCCAGAATCGCTTAACGGATGAGACGCGTCAAAACGCTGAATCCGGAATTCAGCGGCGTCACGTGTTTCAGCGCTTCAGCGATTCCGCAACCCTGCGTGCCTCGTCACCCGGCCCCCGCGTGTTCGCCAAGCGCACGACCTCGATCTTCGAGCCGCCGAAATTCACAAGCAGCCCCACCGCAAAGCCAGACGCCTTCAGGTACGAGAGCGCCTGCACCCGGTCCACGGCCTCCAGCGCCGCACGCGCCTTGATCTCCAGCATGCACTCGCCCACTACGCAGTCCACGCGCTTCTTGCCCAGAACCAAGCCCTTGTACGTCACCTCGACGTCCACCTCCCGAGCGGCCTCCAGACCGGCCGCGTCCAGCTCCCGTAGCAACGCCCGCTGGTAGAACACCTCCTCGAACCCTGGGCCGAGCGTCCTGTGCACCTCGATGCAGCAGCCGATGATGCGGGAGGTCAGTTCCGACATCGCGTATTCCGGTTTCACATGTTCGCTCAAGTCCGACTCACCTCCTGAACCATTGAACGGATGAAACGCGTTGAAACGCTGAATACGGACTTCAGCGCCGTCATCCCTTTCAGCGTCTCCGCGATTCAGCGCCCCAGACCTAGCGGGACAAGCGGAAGCCGTAGGTGCACCAGCAGTTGTCCGGGTCGCCGTAGCCGCGGTAAGAGCAGCGCATGCCGTAGCCAGTTATGTTCCAGCCACCACCGCGCAAGACACGAGAGCTGCCTGTGTAGTCGAACGGCTGGCTGCTGCCGGGATAGGCGACATACCAGTCCTGGCACCACTCCCATACGTTCCCTGCCATATCATGGCAGCCATATGGGCTGGCACCGGCAGGATAACTTCCAACTGGCGCCGTTTGAGTCCTCCGGTAGCCTCCTCCCGCAGGGTTGTGGTCATACCAATTGTTGCACTCCTCCCCGTAGAAGGTGTCGCCCCACGGATACACCCGCGGCGTGCCAGCCCACCTCGCCGCCTTCTCCCACTGCGCCTCCGTCGGAAGATGACCACCTGCCCAGACGCAGTACGCCTCAGCCTCGTAATACGACACTCCCGCAACCGGGTGCGATTCCGTTTGCGTGAACGGCTGGCCATCGCCCCAGTCCTGCTCCGCCGCCCAGTAATCCGGCTCAGTGCGGCCTAGCGACGCCTTCCAAACCCACCCCTCGGTCGACCAATACACAGGGGCGCTGTAACCGCCGGCCTCCATGAACCGCCGGTACTCGCCCCGCGTCACCTCGTACTTTCCAATCCAGTAACCCGAGAGCCACACGCTGTGCTGAGGA
The DNA here is from genome assembly GCA_019136435.1 of Armatimonadota bacterium. Classification (GTDB taxonomy): domain Bacteria; phylum Armatimonadota; class UBA5829; order DSUL01; family DSUL01; genus JAGVUD01. The sequence goes on from JAGVUD010000163.1 coordinate 1,478, forward strand.
AGCTCATCGGAAGACGCATACGGCTCGCCCACGTTGTTGCCCATCAGGAACGAACCGTCGGGAATGTAGATCATCTCGCATGGGGCGGGGGAAATCACCTGCTCCACGACACCCGACACCGTCAGCACACTGCCGTCCCAGTCGCCCGTGACAACCAGGAAGTCCGACAGCGCCGCAGTGGCTCCCACCACCGTGATCTCGCCGCTGCCGTCGCAGAGCTTCAGCGGTGACGCCGACGTTACGCGCCCCGCCACCTTGATAGGGTTCGGTGGCGCAGGCGAATACTGCAGGTCCGATATGCGCACGACGACGTCGCCCTTGGCGGGCAAGACAATGGCGAATAGCAGCAACGAGCACCCCAGCTTCCTCAAGATCGAATACCTCAATGTCCAGCCTACGGCGTAGACCGCCGCATGTCAAGGACGTCCACCTCCCGCGCGGCCTCCAGCCCGGCCGCGTCCAGCTCCCGAAGCAACGCCCGCTGGTAGAACACCTCCGCGAACCCTGGTCCGAGCGTCCTGTGCACCTCGATGCAGCAGCCGATGATGCGGGAGGTCAGCTCCTGCAGCGGATGCGTCTGCCCCGGACTTCTCAGTTGTCGCACGTCAGTCATGATGTCGCTCGCCCCATCTTGAATCGCGGATACGCGGAGGGTGCGGAGGTACGGAATCCGGCATTCCGCCTTTCCAGGTCGTTCCGCGCCTCCGCGATTCGGCACCCCTGACCTAGCGGGCGACGCGGAACCCTGTGAAGATAAAGTACTGGCTCGGTTCGCCTCTGGAGCGGACAGCGCAGCGGCAGTCGTAGTTGTAGTTGTTTACCCAGCCACCGCCCCGGAAGACACGATAGTCGCCGAGCTGCGGCCCCGCTGGGCCTGGCGGATTCGCCGAAGGGCTCGCCGAATAGTAGCTACTGCTGTACCAGTCTCGGCACCACTCCCACACGTTCCCCGCCATGTCCTGACAACCAGAAGGACTCGCGCCGGCGGCGTAGCTCCCAACCGGTGACGTCTGATTCCGCCTGTAGCCCCCGCCGGCGGGGTTCGTGTCGTCCCAGTTGTTGCACTTCTCCGCGTCCCAAGCGTTCGCCCACGGAAAAACATTCGGGTAGCTCCCTGTCCAACGAGCCGCCTTCTCCCACTGTGCCTCGGTCGGAAGATGACCGCCCGCCCACGCGCAGTATGCCTCGGCTTCGTAATACGTCACACCAACAACAGGATGAGAATCCGTCTGGGTGAATGTCTGGCCTACAAACCACGTCTGCTCTGCCGCCCAGTATCGCGGCTCCGTCCGGCTGTTCGAGACCTTCCAGTTCCACCCAGCGCTCGACCAGCACGCCCGGTTGCTGTAGCCGCCCGTCTCCATAAACCGCCGGTACTCCCCCCGCGTCACCTCATACTTCCCGATCCAGTAACCCGACAGATACACCTCATGCTGAGGAAGCTCTACGGGATAGGAATACCCCTCGTTCCCGTTGTTGCCCATCAGGAACGAACCGGCGGGGATGTAGATCATCTCGCACGGAGCGGGAGGTAGCACACGGTCCACCTCGCCGGTCACTGTCAGCACGCTGCCGTCCCAGTCGCCGGTCACCACAAGAAAGTCCGACAGCGCCGCTTCGACACCAACGACAGTGATCTCACCACTGCCGTCGCTCAGCTTCGTG
>JAGVUD010000405.1 GCA_019136435.1 Armatimonadota bacterium
TTGCGGTCGAACGATATCAGGCGGCCGTCGCACTCCTCGAGTGCGGCCGCGCACGCGCAGGCATCACCCCAGTGCGCCACCGTGCTCGCGTAGAGTTCCAGCGCCCGGACGTATCGGCCCTTCCCGGCGACACTGACGCCCGGGTTCTTGAGAAGCGGAAGCAGGCCGTGCGCTATTGCCCGCCTGTCGAGCTTGTAGTAGCCCGACAGCACAAAGACGACCTCCGAGAGCGTCACCGGGTCCACGACGGCGGTGAGCTTCCCGGCCTCAACCGAACGCATGGTGGCCGCGGCGAGCGGCGATAGCGTCTCGTTGTCGTCGAGCAGGTAGCGGAGAATGACGTTCGCATCGAGCGCGTGGCGGTCAGGCTTCCCCGGCATCCTCGACCTCCATCGCCACCTGCCGCTCCGTCTCCGTCCGCACCTTCTCCCAGTCACCGCCCTTCCGCCGCGCCTGTTCGCGGAAGACACCTTGAAGCTCGGTCAGGCTCAGCACCGGGCGAACCACGAGTTCGCCGCCCCGCACGCTCACTTCCACCTTCGATCCCGGCCCGATGCCGAGTTTCCGCCGGTGCTGCGAGGGTAAAGTAATCTGACCTTTGCTTGAAATCGTGGCAATTGACATACTGCACGCTCCTGTAGCCCATTATAGCATGCCCGCGATTCCCGCAACGCTGCTTTACTGTCCTTCGGCTCGGAGTTCTCTGGAACGAACGGGCCGAAGCGCCGGCTCCCCGCAGAACTGCCTTGCACGGCCCCTCGAAGGGGCGTATGATGGGGGCATCGGAGCCCAGTGGTTGGTCCGTCCGTTAGCGAAGGCTCGGTGCAACGGTGCTTCGGGTCCGGGGGAGCTGCGCTCCCGCTCCGGCCGACGGGCTGAGCGGCGCCCCCAGTTCGGAGCAGAGCTCCGGCAGACGTGCATGCAGGAGCACAGATCCTGCAAGATCAGACGGGACAGGATGTCCCCGGACGGCAACCGGCAGAGCATCTGCCGGTCGATCAGTCGGTCAGCCAGCACGCCCGGCAGGAAAACCCCGCCCGAGTGGCCAATGTGATGCCGGCAAGACCATGTCCATCAAAGCCTTTACCATCGCCTGTCTGCTGACTGTCCCGCTGTGCCTGACACGGCCGCCGTCCACCGCCGCCGCCGAGGAGACCGCTATGACGCCGAAAGACTTCCTCTCCAGCCGCACCATATCCGTCCGTCAGAGCGGCGGAACCTGGACCATCACCGGCGCGCGCCGCACGGTGACCTTCCTCCAGTCGAACTTCTCGGTGAAGGTGGATGCGGGGCCCGTGTCGTGGATCATGCGGCCATCGCAGCCCGACGACCTGGCGGTGAAGTCGCCGGACGGGTTCGCGGCGATGCCGCTGACCTCGGCGGAGAAGATCGCCGTGACGCCTTACGACACCGGGCGGATGACCGGCATCAAGATTGACCTCTCCGGCTTCAAGCACGACGGCAAGACGCTCGACTGCTCGCTGCAGCTCTTCCTCTGCCTCGAGGGCGAGACCGAGGAGCTCATCTGCGATGTGACCGCCGTGGAAGGGGAAACGAAGGTCCGGCAGATCTGCTGGCCGAAGGCCATCATGCCGGGCTCCGTGGATACGACCGTCGTGCCCGCGATGCAGGGCATGCTCGTCCCCGACAAGTGGCCGGGCAAGGTGTTTCTCTACGACACGATGTCCTTCGGGCGCGGGCTGTATATGCCGTGGTGGGGATTCGAGAAGGGCAAAGCCGCCGCGGCGCTTATTCTCGAAACACCGGACGACGCGGGCTGCGTGTTCGACCACCCGGCGGGCGGCCCGACCCTGATGGAGGTCCGCTGGGTCCATTCGCTCGGCAGCATGGCGTATCCCCGCCGCGCGCGCATCGCGTTTCTCGATGAGGGCAACTACGTGACGTTGGCCAAGCGCTACCGCCGCTATGTGATGGAGAAGGGCCGCTTCGTGTCGCTCAAAGAGAAGATCGCGCGCACCCCGCTCGTCGAGAAACTTGTGGGGTCTCCGGTGGTGCATTTCGGCATTCTGACGAACATCCAGCCCGAGTCGTCGTACTACAACAAGACGAACGCCGCCGCGAACCATTACGCGGTGACGTTTGACGCCCGCGCCGCCGAGCTGAAAGCCCTGTCCGGCAAGGGAGTCAGCCAGGCTTACGTGCATCTGGACGGGTGGGGCTTCCGCGGATACGACAACCTTCACCCGGACATCCTGCCGCCCGCTCCCGAGGCCGGGGGATGGGAAGGCATGAAGCGCTTCGCGGACACGTGCGAGAAGCTCGGGTACGTGTTCGCCATTCACGATCAGTACCGCGACTACTATCTGGACGCGGCGTCGTATCAGGAGCGGCACACGGTCATCAACGAGGACGGCGGCAGGCCGCTCGACAGCACCTGGTACGGCGGACGGCAGTCCATCCTGTGCCCGCGGTTCGTTCCCGGATATGTCCAGCGCAACCACAGGGCGCTGCTCGATCACGGCGTCAAGGTAAAGGGGGCGTACCTCGATGTGTTCGCCGTCGTCCCGCCGGATGAGTGCTACAGCAAGGAGCATCCGGCCACGCGCTCGGACTGCCTGAAGTATCGCGTGGAAGGCTTCAACATGGTGCGCGCGCAGCTCGGGGTGGTGAGTTCGGAAGAGCCCGCCGACTATGCCGTTCCGCATCTCGACCTTGTGCATCACGGGCCGTACGCGCTCGATCCGGGTCCCGGCAAGGGGCCGGCCATGGGCATTCCCGTGCCGCTGTTCAATCTGGTGTATCACGATTCCATCATCCTGCCCTGGACGTCCACGCTTGCGCCGGGAGGATGGGGGATACCCGACACGGACTCGGGCTATCTGCACGCGCTGTTGAACGCGGGGATACCCTATCTTTCGCCCGGCGCGGACGATGCCGAGCTGGCGCGGATGAAGACCGTCTGCATTCTCAACAAACGCGTGGCGCTGCTCGAAATGACGAAGCACGAGTTCCTGGACGAGACCCGGCGCAAGCAGAAGACCACGTTCGCTGACGGCACGGCGGTGACGGTGGACTTCGATACGGGGAAGTTCAGTATCTCCGAGTAGCTAAGCGCGCCCGCAGCGAGTGTTCCAGTCGAGCCAGAGCGCTTCAAGATCTCGGACGATATCCGGGTGACGGTCTGACAGGTCGTTCGTCTCGCAGCGGTCCGTTTCCAGATCGTACAGCTCCCAGGCGCCGGTCGCGAACGGAAGGGGGATGTTGATGTGCAGGCGCGGGTGGCCTTCGGTCACGATCTTCCATCTGCCCTTGCGAACGGCGCGGCATCCGCGGAAATCCCAGAACAGCGCTTTCTCCCGTTCGGCCCGCGTGTCTCCGCGCAGGGCGCTCAGCAGGCTCTGCCCCTCGCACGGCAGCACGGAGCGGCCCCCGAACTCGGCGGGGTAGCCGGCCCCCGCCGCGTCCAGAATCGTCGGCAGCAGGTCTATGAGATGCCCGGTGTCGCGCTCGATCCGGCCGGGGCGGGGGATGCCGGCCGGCCAGCAGGCGACGAGCGGCGTCGCGATGCCCCCTTCGTGTGTGAACACTTTGTAGCGCCGGAAGGGCGTGTTGCTGGCGTTGGCCCACGAAGCGCCCACCGTGCAGTACGAGTCCACCGGCCCGGGCGCCACGTGCGGCGTCCTGTTGATGCGCTCGCCGCAGCCGCCGTTGTCCGAGAGAAACATCACCAGCGTGTTGTCCTCCCGGCCGGTCTCGCGCAGCTTCGCCAGCACGCGCCCGATGCCCTGATCCATCCGGTCCACCATCGCCGCGTACACCGCCATCCGCAAGTCCAGTTCGTCCTTTGCCGCGCAGGCGTCCCACTCCGGCACAAGCCCGTCACGGTCTGACAGCCGCCACGCATCGTCCGCAATGCCCATGTCCCGCAGGCGTTCGAAGCGCCTGCGCCGCATTTCGTCCCAGCCCGCCATGTACCGCCCGCGATACTTCGCGATATCCTCCGGGCGCGCCTGAATCGGGAAGTGCGGGGCGGTGTAGGCGAGATACAGAAAGAACGGGCGGTCGTCGTTTCGGCAGGCATCGAGGTACCCCACCGCCGCATCGGTGAACGCGTCGGTGGCGTAAAAGTCCGGGTCTTCGGGCGTAAACGGATGCAGAATCTCGCCGTCGCGTCCCCACGGGCGCATGTCGCCGTCGCGCTTGTGCGCGGGCGGCGGCTCTCCGGGCCGCGGCAGGCCCGGGTTGAAGTAGTTGCTCGAGCCGCTCAACAGGCCGTAATACCGCTCGAACCCGCGCGCCCACGGGGCCTCGTCCGGCGCGTTGCCGTTGTGCCACTTGCCCGAGAGAAACGTCTGGTAGCCCGCGCCCTTTAGAACCTCCGCGATCGTGACGTTGTTGTCCGGCCGCAGATTGAACCCCGGCCCGGAGCCGGCCTGCTGAGCCCATAGCCCTGTCAGAAGCGACGCGCGGGTGGACATGCATACGGCGTTGTTGGTGAAGCTCGTGAGCCTTACGCCCCGGTAGGCGAGACCGTCCAGGTTCGGAGTCTCGATCTCGCCCCCGAAGCAGCCGATATCCGAGAAACCCATGTCATCGGCGACAATCAGAACGATGTTCGGACGGCTATCTGTCAAGAAGGTATCCACTTCCGGTCGGCCATCGCCTGCGCGACCTCGTGCACGGCCGCGGCCTGGGCGGCGAGACGGTGCGTGACCTTCTCGCGCGCGGCGATGCCGCTCACTGTTGCGTAGGCGCGCGAGAGGCGGTCCTCGATAATCTCATAGGTCTGCTCGCGTTCCATCACCCGGCCGGACTTGCCCTGCTGCCACTCGGCGTAGGACGCAATCACCCCGCCCGCGTTCGCGAGGATGTCGGGAATCGCCGTGATGCCGCGCGCGGCGAGCGCCGAGTCGCCCTCGGGCGTGACCGGCGCGTTCGCCGCCTCCACAACCAGGCGGGCCTCGATGCGCCCTGCCGTGTCCTCGTTGAGCACGCCTTCAACCGCCGCGGGTATGAGAATGTCCACCGGGACGAACAGGATGTCCGAAACAGACAGCGCGGTATGAGCGGCGGCCAGCTCCGGGACCGTTGAGCGCTCCAGATCCTCGATGGAGAAGCCTTCCTCGCAGAGCGCCGCGCCGTTGATGTCTCCGACCGCGACGACACGCGCTCCCGCGCGCGCCAGCACGATTGCCGTCCACTGCCCCACGTTTCCGAAGCCCTGCACGGCCACCTTGCAGCCCGCGATATCCTGCTTCAGCACGTCCGCCGCCGCCATCCGCGCAATCGCCGCCACGCCGTAGCCCGTCGCCTCCAGCCGCCCCGCCAGCCCGCCCACGCGCTCCGGCTTGCCAGTGACGCTCTCCATAACATGCGTGCATCCATAGATTGTGGCCATATCGCCGGGGCCCGTGCCCATGTCCGGCGCCGGGATGTAGAGACCGGGCACGAGATAGTGCTGGTAGCAGTGAGCGTACTCTTTAATGAGCGACGTCCGGCTGTCGGGGGTGAGGGCCTCGGGGTCCACCTGCACGGCGGATTTCGCGCCGCCGAACGGGATCTTCACCAGCGCGCACTTGTAGGTCATCAGCTCCGCGAGACGCCGCGTGTGCTCCATGTCCACCGTCGCCGTCATGCGTATGCCGCCCTTGCCCGGGCCGCGCGCCTCGTTGTGAATCACCAGAAATGAGTCCGCGCAGAGAAGCTTCCCGTCGTAGAGAATGTTCAGGCAGGTCTTGACCTCCACCGACGGGCGCTCCAGCAGTCTGCGCGCCGCCGCCGGAATCTCAACCAGCCGCGATATCCGCTCGAAGTCCATGCACGCCTCTGAGTTCTCCGTGCCAGGTGCAAACGCCATTGTTTATCGTCCTCCCGTGTTGCGGCGCCTGCGCCGCCTGTTCGTAGACCGGGCCGCATCATCGCGGCCGCAAGGAGTTCTTTCACGCCCGTGCGCGCCCGTTCCTTTGTGATATCCGCGGATTATGCGGGGGAATCCGCTGCCGGACGGGCCGCGGGCGCGAGGCTGGGTCAGAAAAGGGGAAGGGCTGGAGGCGGGGGCGCCTCCAGCCCCTCTGGTCGTGCTTTGCGCGGGTGAGAAGCTGTCTTCGCAACGGGGGAGCCACGTTCACCACCGCTCTCCAGTTGCAACTGATGTTCAATAGTATCATGCAGTTTGGCAGAACTGCAACCCCTTCGCCGCAAGTTTTTCACCTTTTTTTGCCAATCAGGTATCATTACTGGGATTGCGGGAGGGGCGCGGCGCCCGGGAGAGGTTCATTTGCAGGTTCGGCGGATTGCCGGGGACGACCCCGGAGCGTTTTACAGCTTTGTCGCGGAGTGCGAGTACGGAGACGTGCTGCAGACGCCGGCGTGGGCGCGGCTGAAGGCGGCATCGGGGTGGAAGGCGCATTATCTTCTGGCGGAAGAAGGCGGAACAGCGCGGGGGGCCTGCCTCGCGCTCGAGCGCCGGTTGCCCCGGCTGCCCTGGAGCCTCCTCTACTGCCCGCGCGGTCCGGTGCTCGACTGGAACAGCCCGGATTCCTTCGCGCCGATGGCGGATGCTCTGCGATCGCTCGCCCGCGAGCGCGGGGCGATCCTCGTGAAGATTGACCCGCCCGTTCCGGCCGGCGGCGCGGCGGCGCGGGACGCGATCGCCGCCCGAAGCTATCGTCCGGTCAGCTCGGACGGGTTCGGCGGCACTCAGCCGCGGTGTGTTATGAAGCTCGACCTCTCGCGGGGGGCCGACGCGGTGTTCGCGGGCTTCAAGCCGAAGTGGCGCTACAACGTGCGGCTGGCCGAGCGCAAGGGAGTGACTGTGCGCGAAGGCGGCGGCGACGATGTCGGCGCGTTCTACGAACTGCTGCTCGAGACCGCGCGGCGTGACAGGTTTCTGGTGCGCGGGCGGGAGTACTTCCACACAATGTGGCAGGAGTTGCGCCGCGACGGGCTCATTCGCGTCTTTCTGGGAGAGTACGAGGGGCGTCTCGTCTCGGGCGCGCTGATGTACGTTCTGGGCAGGCAGGCGTGGTACACGTACGGCGCCAGTTCCAACGAATCCCGCAACGTGATGCCGAACCACCTGATGCAGTGGACGATGATGCAGGCGGCCATGGAGGCGGGATGCACCGTCTACGACTTTCGGGGCGTGTCCTGCAGGCAGGAAGAGGACGCGGACGACCACCTTCAGGGGCTGAACCGCTTCAAGGCCGGCTTCGGAGCTAGCTTCGTGGAGTATATCGGCGAGTTCGATCTGCCCGTTCGTCCGCTGCTGTATCCGCTCTGGACGAAGGCCGCTCCGGCCGCCCTGCGCCTGCTCAAACGGCGCGCGACAGCCGTGGAGGCCGAATGAACCCCGTGGAGCCGCATGCGTGGATAGAGGTGGATCTGGGCGCCATTCGTCACAACTACCGGCAGGTCGTGAAGCTGGCAGGGCCGGGTTGCCGGGTCATTCCCGTCGTGAAGGGCAACGCGTACGGTCATGGGTTGGCCGAGGTCAGCCGGGCGCTCTCGGACGAAGGCGCGGCGACGCTTGCCGTGACGCATGTGGAAGAGGCCTCAGATCTGAGAGCGGCCGGAATTGGGGGCGACATCCTCCTGCTTGCGCCGCCGAGGGGGAGCGCGGCGGCAGCGGCCGTGGAGATGGATGTCTCCTGCTGCGTGATGGACCAGGAGGGGTCGAACGAGCTTGCCGCGGCGGCTTCCGCGCGCGGGCGCAGGGTGAAGGCCCACCTGAAGGTTGACACCGGGATGGGCAGGCTGGGGGTCCGCCCGGATCACGCCGTGGAACTCGCCCGGAGCATCGCATCGAGCGGCGCGCTGGATCTGGCCGGCGTTTACAGCCACTGCGCGGAAGGCGCGAGCGAGCCGGCGGTCATGCGGCAGCTCAGGGTGTTTCAGGCGTGCTGCCAGACGCTCAGCGAGGCGGGCATTTCCCTCCCTCTGCGCCATATTGCCGCCAGCGCCGCTTCGCTGTCGCTGCCCGGGTCGCGGCTCGACGCCGTGCGGATCGGGAACCTCATCTACGGGCAGTATCCCGCGGGAGCGCTGAAGAAGCGGTATCAGGGCGATCTGGGCCTGCGCGACACCTGGCGCTTCTGCTCCCGCATCATCGCAATGCGCTCGCTGCCGCCGGGGTCGTCCGTGGGGTATGGCGCGGAGTACCAGACCCCCCGCGTCTGCCGGATCGCCGTCGTGCCGGTGGGGCTTGCGGACGGGCTGGGCATGATGCCCGCGAGCATTTCGGGCAAGGGCCTCCGCGGCGTAATCAAGAGCGTGCTGCGGCCAAGGTTCGCTCACTGGGTGAGACTGCGCGAGCAGCCAGCGCCCATCGTCGGCCGCATTGGAATGCAGCTCTGCTCGGTGGATGTCACCGACATCGCGGAAGCCGCGGTGGGCGATGTTGTGGAACTGCCCGTGCGGCGGCTCGCGGCGGGCAGCGAAATCCCTCGTCGCTACACCGGCTGATCCATCTCTCGTCTGAAGCAGGCGCGCGGCGCCTGTTCCTCACACTCCGTGACGGTTTTTTCACCTTCTCCCCGGCGAAAGCCTGGCCGGGCTGGAAGGCTGAACTTTTTTCTTCACGAATCCGCTACAACCGGGAACGATGCGGTCGCTGATGGGGTTCTGGAATTTGGTGTCGCGGAATTATGCGCACAAGTGGCATGTACACGCGGTTCGACTGCCCTTTCTGGGGGCGCACCGGGCTCCAGTCCTGTCTGAGGATTGTGCAGCCCGGACTGCGCTGTCTCTCGGGGTTTTCCCCTGTCGCATGAGCGCTGTAGCGGGGGGGCGTGTGCGTCTGGCAACTACACTGAGCGATTGTCTTGGAGAACAGGTACACGAAAATGCTGAATAGACGGCGATCTCGTTTCGAGACCGGCGTTTGCCGCTTCGCGGCGGTTGCACTCACTCTCGCCTGGGCGCTGTGCGGCTCGGCCGGACGCGTCCAAGCCGCTGACTGGTCTGAGGGCTTTACTAATCTGACCAACTGGGCGGTTCAGAGCGGCGCGATGATGACGCTTTCGTCCGCCGAGAACAACGGCATATACCCAGGAGCAAACTCCGCCGCCCATGCGCTGGCTGGCAGCGAGATGTTCCGCTCCACCGGATCACGGCCCTACCACACGGGCAAAGTGACGGGCTACTTCTACGATGGCAAGATGCGCCGCGCATCGCAATGCGGCTACTCCTACGGGCAGATGCTTCAGCTCGCCGATGCGTCCGGTACCGCCTTCCAGTGGGGCGTCGGCTTCTACCAGACGGGCGCCGTGAGCGACTACTTCGTGCGCGACTCGGGCGCCGCGTTCACCAGCATCGGAGAGCGGGGTATTCCGAAGAACTGTGCGACAGCGAGGTGGCTGACGTTTGTTGTGGAGTTCCGGGCGGACGGCACCGCCTACCGCGCCGTGACCGATCCGTTTGTTACCCGCAGCGCTGTCTCGGCCCGGTCACAGGAT
>JAGVUD010000450.1 GCA_019136435.1 Armatimonadota bacterium
GCCCGTGCTGACCCCGGAGACCACCCTGAGATCCGCAAGCGCCCTGCCGCGAACGCTCAGTCTCAGCGACCGCGCATCTATTGCCCGGAGGCAGTAACTGGCTGTCTCAATCGCCTCGAACGCCCCATCTGTCGTGTGTATCTTCACGCCGTCTAAACCTTTCGAAGAAAATATGAAACTGACGGGCGGCCGTGACAGGTGTTGACAACGAGCCCGAGCGGCAGTTATTCTTAGTCTGTTCTCCACCAAAGGATAATGCCAGAGTTTGCCCAGCCCGGACGATAAAACACCTTTCAGAGGCGTGAGTTGGCGCGCCATCACCATCGCCCTCATCCTCATCTGGCCGAACGCCTGGTGGATTTACATGATGGAGATTGTCCGATACGCCGGACATCCTACCACCATCTCTCTTTTCTTTAACTCCATCCTTGTCCTGCTTGCGCTCGTGGGCCTGAACGGAGTGCTTCGCCGGCTGGCCCCGCGCCACGTCTTCAGCCAGTCCGAACTCCTGACCATCTACATAATGCTGAACATCGGGAGCGCTCTGGTCAGCCACGACTTCATCCAGGTGCTCGTGCCCGAGCTCACGCACCCGTTCTGGTTTGCGAACAACACGAATGAGTGGGCGAAGATCATACAGCCGCATCTGAAGCCCTGGCTGACCGTCCGCGACCAGGGCACGCTCGAGAGTTTTTACAGCGGCAACGACAGCTTCCTCGCCTGGTACAACCTGAAACACTGGGTTGTGCCGCTCGCCTGCTGGAGCGCATTCATTCTCGTGATGGTGCTCTCGATGCTGTGCCTGGTGATGCTGCTTCGCAAGCAATGGACGGAGCGCGAGAGGCTCGCGTATCCGCTGGTACAGCTTCCGCTGGATATGACGGCGGAGGGAGCGCCGCTCTTCCGCAACCGCTACACCCGGCCGTGGAACGCCGTCGGCTGGCTGCCGATCTGCTTCTACCCGTTCGTCATCGGCCTCGGAATACTGCTGCCGCTCGATCTGTCGTTCTCGTGCTGGTTCTTCTTCATTATGTGGAAGCTGCAGAGGGTCATCTCGGCGAACTACGCCTGGGATGGACTGATTCAGGGCTTCCCCTTTGTCGCCGAGCAGTCATTCGGCGCATACATGGGCATTGCGGTTTTTGCGCTATGGGCCAGCCGCAAACACTTTGCGCTGCTGCTGCGCGGGCTGTTCGACTGGAAAAAGGACCTCGAGGACCAGAACGAGCCTGTACCCTACCGTCTGGCCTCCATCGGTTTCCTGGGCGGAACGGCGCTGATGATTCTGTTCGCGATTCTGGCCGGCATGAGCGTGCCGATCGCGTTCGCGTTCTTTGGCATCTACTGGCTGCTCGCGCTTGCCATCACGCGCATGCGGGCGGAGCTGGGGCCGCCGGCGCACGATCTTCACGACGCGGGGCCGGACCGGATTATCGCCAGCGTGCTGGGGCCGCAGAATCTGAGCGACCAGAACCTGACGTCCCTCAGCTCGTTCTTCTGGTTCAACAGGGCGTACAGGTCTCATCCCATGCCTTTCGAGCTTGAAGGGTACAAGATCGCTGAACGCGCCCGCATGCACTACCGCAGGCTGGGATTCGCGATATTCCTGGCGGTGCTGATTGGCATCCCGGCCGCCTTCTACGCAGTCCTCTCGCTGACGTACAAATATGGCGCAGCAACGAACATGGCCCCGCCGGATGTTCCGCTCATCTTCGGAGGCGAGCCCTACAACCGCCTGACGGGCTGGATCAAGACCCCGCCGCTGCCGATGACGGCAATCTACACGCGCTGGGCAATCGGCGTGGGCTTCAGCCTGACCATCCTCCTGAACACACTCAGGATGCGTTTCCCGTGGTTCCCCTTCCACCCCGTGGGATACGCCGTATCCAGCACCTGGTCCATGAACCTCCTCTGGCTGCCTCTGTTGCTGGCGTGGGCCATAAAGGCGCTGATGCTGAGGTACGGCGGGCTGCAGCTCTACCGCAAGGCACTGCCGTTCTTCATGGGGCTGGTTCTCGGAGAATGCGTCGTGGGCGGCGCGTGGACGATTATCGGAATCGCGCTCCACATCCCGACTTACGCATTCTGGCCCTGGCCCTGAGTCCGCGCGTGAGGGGCTGAAAGCGCCTTTCGCACCACCCACGCCCCGGCAAGCGCCGTGGCAGCAGCAACCGCGACCGGCAGGGCAAAGCTCGCCGTCTGATCGAAAACGTAGCCCGCCGCAACCGGAGCAAACGAGGCGGGGACATTCGCGGAAAAGAGCTGCCCGTAGAGCCCCGCCACGTTCTCCGCTCCCCATCGGTTGGCCACGGCCGCCGCATACAGAACAAGCACCCCGCCGTAGTTGAATCCGGCCAGCAGGGCGAGCGCACCGAGCCCGTTGTCCCCCCGCAGCAACACGGGTGACGCGAGCAGCACCAGCGCCTGAAGCACCAGGTTCGCTGAGAGGACAGCATCCAGCCTGATGCGGTCCGAAGCCGCACCCCACACAATCCGTCCGGCGGCGTTCGTAAACGCGAACAGGGCGACAGCGGCGACTCCCTGCGCGTGCTGAGCGCCTGTGGAGAGCTGCTTGATGTTCGCAATGACCAGGAAACCCGCCATCAGCCCGGTGAACATCGCGAAGTACAGCGCTGAAAATCCCGTCTCGCGAAACGCACGGGGCAGGTTCCAGGGCTTTCGCGGCGCCGGGGTTGC
>JAGVUD010000290.1 GCA_019136435.1 Armatimonadota bacterium
CCGGTCGCTGCACGGCACCGAGTATCATCTGATGATGGCGGCGGCGGTGACGGTGCTGATTCCGGTTCTCGTGATCTTCTTCATCGCGCAGAGGTACTTCGTGAGCGGAATCATAATGTCGGGCATAAAAGGCTAAAAGACTTGCGGCGGCGCGTCTGCTCTTGTATGGCGCGCGGCGCTTGTGTTATAATCCGGTGGCGTCGGGGCGTGGCTCAGCTTGGTAGAGCGCTCGTTTCGGGTGCGAGAGGTCGGGAGTTCAAATCTCCCCGCCCCGACCATTGTTTGTGCGGATACGGCGGCAGCCCGGAGGGCGGCCGCCTTTTGTTTTCCTGGCTATCTGCCGTGACCCTACCCATCCAGCCCCGCAGACTACTGGCGGCTCTTCTTATCGCAGCGGCAGCCGCATCAACCGCCACAGGCGAGGAAACGCTCCGCGTTCGCGTGCTGCTCTCGTATTTCTCTTCGCGCCAGGCGGTCACCGTGTCGGGCGATGCGCTGCAGTATCAGCGCGCAGACGGGTCGTGGGCCCCCACTCCGCAGCCCGCGATCACCCTGCCGCCCGCGGGGCCTCTTCCGCAGGACAGCCGCTCACCGCTCGTTCTGTGCGTCCCGGACGGTACTCTGACGGTGTCACAGGGGAGCAGAAAGCGCTCTTACCGCGGACACCTGTGCGTGACCGTATCGGCCTCCGGACTGACCATGGTGAACGACGTGGGACTGGAGGATTACCTGCGAGGCGTTCTTCCGGCCGAGATGCCGGCCAGCTTTCCCGTGGAAGCGCTGAAGGCTCAGGCGGTGGCGGCGCGGTCGTACACGCTCGCGAACACCGGCCGGCACACGTCGAGCGGGGCGGACCTCTGCGACTCGGACCACTGCCAGGTCTATGGCGGAGCGGGGCGCGAGCATTCCGCGACAGATACGGCCATAGCCGCCACGGCGGGGCAGGTGCTGGCAGTCAGCGGCAAGGTCATCTCCGCGCAGTACTCATCGAACTGCGGCGGATACACGTCGCCCTCCGGCGCTCTCGGAGCGGCGGGCGCCATCCCCGACACGGACTCAAAAGGCGTGCCCTATTGCGCCTGCGACAGGGGGCAGGCCTGGCAGTGCAGGGCCACCCAGGCGCAGATTCTGGCGGCGGCCGGTGAGCGCAGGAAGACCCCCATCCGGCGGTTGACCGTCACCGAGCGCGATGTGTCCGGGCGCGTGCGACAAGTGAGGCTGACGCACGACTACGGCGAGACCACCCTGAGCGCGAACACGCTGCGCCTGGCGCTCGGGCTGTCGCGCATGAAGAGCCTGCTCTGCACGTTTGCCGCCGACCCGGCCAACGGAGACATCCTCATCAGCGGGCGCGGATGGGGGCATGGGGCGGGTCTGTGCCAGTGGGGCGCGCGGGGAATGGCAATGCCGCCCCTGAGCGCGTCGTTCAGGGATATCCTGTCGCACTACTTCCCCTCAGCGAAGCTCGCCCTGATCGCGGGCGAGGCGGCCGGTCAGCCACCTACGAGCCTTCGGCCTTCTCCTTGATAGCCTTGAGGATGTTGTCCGCGTTCTGACGCATTTTGGCGGTGATAATGTTGAGGATCAGCGGCCCGACGAGCGGAACGTTGTATTCGAAGTCTATCACCGATGAGAACACCGTTCCGGACGCTGTTTCTTCGAACGTCCAGGTTCCCTCGTATTTCGTCAGGTCGCCTTTGACCATACGGAATCTGCACGTGCGCTCGCCCGGGTCCCAGATGTCTTCCTCGGTCCAGCGGACGGTCATTTTGAACTCACGCACCATCCCCACCCACTCGGTCACGGTGCGAAGGCCATCTTCCGAACGCTCGAGCACGACGAGGCTCTTGAGATCGGGCATGAACTCGGGAAACTTCTCGACTCTTCTGGCAATATCCATCACGCGCTCTATGGGCGCGCTCACTTCCACACGTGACTCGATTACAGGCACAATGCTCTCCTAGCCCAGCCGCCGGAACACGCCGACGACCTTACCTTCCACCACGACTTCACGGGCATAGATCGGGTCCAGCTTGCGATTCGACGGCTGCAGCCGGAAGTGCTTGTCCTCGCGGTACAAGCGCTTCACAGTCGCCTCTTCGTCGTTTAGCCTCGCGACGACTATGTCGCCGTTGTTGGCGGTATCCTGCTGGCGCACGACGACGTAGTCGCCGTTTTCGATACCATCCTCGATCATGCTGTCGCCGCTGACCCGGAGAAGAAACCCCTTGCCGTCCGGAAGCAGGTCGGAAGGAACCCCGAAGTGCCCCTCGGTCTCTTCCTGCGCCAGAATCGGCTGCCCGGCGGCGACACGCCCGATGATGGGCACGTTGACCGTATCGGCGGCATTCCCGCGGGTCCGGATCGCGCGGGTCAGAGCCCCGGTTCGCTCGATGAAGCCGTCCTGCGCAAGACGCCGAAGATGAGTGTGGACGGTGGAGGGTGAACTCAAATTCACCCCTCTGCAGATCTCCCGAACCGTGGGCGGGTAGCCCAGTCTTGAAGTGTGAAACTCGATGTAATCGAGAATCTGCCGTCTTCGACGTGAGAGTGACTCAACCATCGTTAGCATTACCCCCTCCGGCGGCGGCCGTCAGGCAAGGCCGCTCGCCAGCTCGTTGCGCCTATTCGGACTTGCCCGCCTTGCCCGCTTTCTCTTTGCTGCCCTTCGGCGGGGCCGGCTTGGCGGCGATGACCTTCTCCGCCTCCTCGGTGTTCGGAATCCGTTCGAGCGAGGCCAGCTCGTCGCTGCTGCCGAGGTTCATCAAGCGAACGCCCTGCGTGCTGCGGCCAATGCTTCGCACTTCGTTGACCCGGAAGCGGATGATGATCCCGTTTCGGGAAATCATCAAAACCCTGTCTTCGGGCAGCACCACCTGTGTGCTGACGATTTTGCCGGTCTTGGCGGTGATGTTCATGGTGCGGAGGCCCTTGCCGCCGCGCTTCTGGCCCCGATACTGCTCAAGGACTGTGCGCTTGCCGTGACCCCGCTCGGTGGCGACGAGCAGCTCGGCCCTCGGGCGGACGATTCCCATCCCGACGACGCGGTCACCCGCCGCAAGCATGATGCCGCGAACGCCGCCCGCGGCTCGCCCGCTGGACCGGACGTCGTTCTCGGAGAAGCGTATGCTCATGCCGTTGTGCGTCACGAGCACGATCTCGTTGTCGCCCTCGGTGATCTCCACCCAACGCAGTTCGTCGTTCTCCTCCAGGTCGAACGCACGCAGCCCGTTGGTGCGGATATTCTGGAACGCGGCCATGTCAATCCGTTTGACTTCGCCCTGGACGGTCGCCATCACGAGATACCGCTTCTCTTCGCTCTTCAGGTCGCGCGTCGGCACGGTAGCCGTGATGATCTCCCCCGGCTCGATGTTGATCAGGTTGATGATGGCCACACCCATCGCCTGACGCGAGGTCTGCGGCACTTCATAAGCCTTCAGCCGGTACACGCGACCCCTGTTGCTGAAGAACAGGATGTAGTCGTGCGTAGTCGCGACGAACAGCTTTTCGACCGTGTCCTCTTCCTTCGTGTTGGCGCCGATGATGCCCCGGCCGCCCCGGCGCTGCGACCTGTAGGTGTCAATGGGAACCCGCTTGATGTACCCGTCGCGCGTGATCGTGAGGATCGTCTCTTCCTCGGGAATGAGGTCTTCGTCGCCGATCTCCTCGGCTTCCATGGCGACGATGCGCGTGCGGCGATCATCGCCGTACTTGTCGCGGATCGCGCGAAGCTCGGTCTTGATGACGTTGCGGATCTTTTCGTTGCTGCTGAGCAGGTCTTCGAAGAAAGCGATGCGCTGCAGCAACCCGCAGAACTCTTCCTCGACGCGCTCGCGCTCGAGAGCGGTCAACTGGCGGAGCTGCATCGCAAGAATGGCGTCGGCCTGAATCTGCGTAAGGCCGAAGCGCCGCATCATCTCTTTCCGTGCTTCCTCGGCGTTCTTCGAGCTTCGGATAAGAGCGATGATCTCGTCCAGGAACTGGATGGCAATGCGCAGGCCTTCGAGTATATGGGCGCGGTCTCTGGCGCGTCTCAGTTCCCAGAGGCTCCGGCGGCGGACAACGTCTTCGCGGTGCTCGATGTAATACTCGAGAACCTGCTTCAGATTGAGCAGCCGGGGCTGGCGGTCCACCAGCGCCAGCATAATGACACCGAAGTTGGACCTGAGCGCTGTATGCTTGATCAGATAGTTGAGGATCTTGCGCGGGTGCGCATCGCGGCGAAGCTCGATGACGACGCGCATGCCCGAGCGGTCGGAAAAATCGTTGATGTCCGTGATGCCGTCGAGTTTCTTCGCCTTCACGTGCTCGGCGATATCCTCGATGAGCCGCTTCTTGACCACCTGATAGGGCAACTCTGTGATGACGATGCTCGCCCGGCCCCCCTCACTGGTCTCGATAGTGACCTCGCCCTGCATGGTAATCTGGCCCCGGCCGGTTTCGTATGCCTGCTGAATGCCCCGCGAGCCCAGGATGACTCCCGCCGTCGGGAAGTCCGGCCCCTTGACGAACTCCATCAGCTTCGCGATGGAGGCGTCGGGGTTGTCGAGCAGATAGGTGATCCCGTTGATCAGTTCGGTGAGGTTGTGCGGCGGGATGTTCGTCGCCATTCCGACGGCGATTCCGGCGCTGCCGTTGGCAAGCAGGTTCGGGAACCCCGCGGGAAAGACGACGGGCTCGAGGCGTGTCTGGTCGTAGGTATCCGTCCAGTCCACTGTGTCCTTCTCGATGTCCGCCATCAACTCCGTTGCGAGCGGGGCCAGCCGCGCCTCGGTGTACCGCATCGCGGCGGGAGGGTCGGCGTCAATGGAGCCGAAGTTGCCCTGCCCGTCCACCAGCGGGTATCGCAGGTTGAAGTCCTGCGCCATGCGCACGAGAGTCGGGTATATGACCTCTGTGCCGTGGGGGTGGTAGTTGCCCTGGGTTTCCCCGCACACCTTGGCGCACTTGACATGCGCCGAGTTAGGGTTTACGCCGAGCTGGCGCATTGCATAGAGGATCCGGCGCTGCACCGGTTTGAGGCCGTCTTTCACATCGGGAAGAGCTCTCGAGACGATGACGCTCATCGCGTAATCGAGATAAGAGCGCTTCATCTCATCTTCGATGTTGACCTCAAATATGTCCCTGGAAATCATTCTCCGGTCGCCTCTTCCGCATCCGTGCGCGGCCGCCGGGCAGGAGCCGCGGCCGGGCCGTCACTGGTCATGTGTCCAAACATCTGTTCTTCAGGATTATACCCGGCGACGGGGGCCCGCGTCAATCGCGGCGCTCCCCGGCGCGGAGCATCCCGGAACAAGAAAACAGGGGCACCGATGGATGCCCCTGCGGTCCAAACTACACTGATAGGTTCGCGTCTACTTGACCCGCCTGGCGCCAGCAAAGCGGCTCGCGTAGTAGCCCGAATTCAGGCTGTCCACCTTCACGCCTCCGCGCGGGTTGCTGGCGTGAATAAACTTGCCGTTGCCGGTATACACGCCCACATGCCCCACCTTGCGGCCCCGCGTCGAGAAGAACACGAGATCGCCGGGCTTGAGGTTGCTCTTCGAGACGGCGGTGCCGGTGCGCGCCTGCGCCGCCGAACTGTGCGGCAGCGAGACGCCGTGTTTGGCATACACATACCGGGTGAAGCCGCTGCAATCGAAGCCGCCGCGCGAGGTTCCCCCGTAGCGATAGCGCGCGCCCTGCTGGGCATACGCCGTCCGCAAAACGCTGGATGACGACGAGGACGATGACGCTTTGGCGGAACTGGACGGCGCCGGGGATGCCGGCTTCTTCGAAGAGGACACTGTCGCTTTTGCCGCGCTCGATGAGGCAGGCTTCTTCGCGACGGGAGCAGGTTTTGCGGCGGGCGCGGGATTTGTGACCTTGCACAGGTAATCCCCCACCCAGCCGGTCTGGCCACCCGGAGTTGTCACCTGCAGCCAGTGCCACTTGTACTGAGAAACCTTTACTTTTGTGCCCGCCGGGAGCGTGCCCAACTTGCGGCTGCCGGCGCTCGGTTCGGCGCGCAGAGGGGCGGCCTTCGCGACCACCGCAGTTTTGGTTGACGAGGCGCTTTTCGACCCGGAAGCCGAACTGCTGGTGGTGGGGATGGTGAGCTTTCTGCCGAGCGACAGAACAGAAGTGGAGTGGAGGCCATTTGCGCTGGCGATTGCCTCCGCAGAAACTCCGTACCGCTTTCCGAGGGTCCAGAGTGTATCGCCTTTACTGATTGTGTGAACGCGGGCGTCCGCTGATACTACTACGGCGGCTATAAGGACCGCCGTCAGCAATCCTTGCACCGTGAGTCTCTTGGGCGTCAAGACATCACTTCCTTCCTTGTTGTTTTCCTGCTGTCATGCGAACACATAAGCCACTGGCGGCCTCTGCGCCCATCGCGCGACAGGAGGCGGGTCCGAAAGGTCACGACCTGCCAAACCTTCGGCAGTATAAACCCGGACTCCTCCCCTGTCAAGGCAAAGGGCAGAAAAAAGCTCAGACAGATCACAGATACCGGCCGAAGCGGGCCGGTTCAGCGTGTGCTGTCAGCGGCCGCTGCGGCGAGATGCGAGCGAAAGCGAGTGCACAAACAGATACTGCTGAAGCCAGCCGGCGCGGGGGCCATACTTCTCGCGGAGCAGGCGCGAGGCGGTGCGATAGCCCCTGTCGGTGCGCGGCAGCGGGCCGATGCCGCAACGCTCGGCCACCATTCGCCACGTGTGCGTATCCAGCGGAAATGCACAGTCGAACCCGAGCGAAAACAGCAGGGCGCAATCGGCGATCTTGCGCCCCACCCCCGGCAAGGCGATGAGCGCCGCCGCGGCATCCTGGTAGGACATCGCACGAAGCCCCTGCAGAAAACCCTCCCCGCCCACCGCCCGCAGCGCCCGCGCGGCGCCGCTCAGGTTGCGGCACCGGAACTCCATGCCCCCCACCCTGAGTGCTTCAGGCTCCGCCTCCGCGAGCGCGAGCAGATCAGGGAACGAAGCCGCGCCCCCATCGCCGAAACGGCGGCAGAGTTCATCCACCGACCAGCGTATGCGGGCGATGCTGGTTGCGGACGAGCAGACAAAAGACAGGAGGCACTCAATCGGGGGCTGGCTCAGAACGCGAAGGCCCCGGTATTCGTCGAACAGGGCGTCCATCGTTCGGTCGCGCTCGACGATATCGGCGCGAACGTCAGACAGAGAGGTGTCCAGACGCAGGAAGCGGGCGATATCCGTCCGGGAGAGGGCGGTTTCGGCGCTCCAGACGGCCACCGACGGCCCGTCCCGCTCCATCCTGACAAGAGCGCCGCCGAGAGGTCCCTCCCAGCAGCCGGGCCTCACCGGGCTCCAGCGAAAGAGTTGCCCGCTCGCGAAGGTGACGTCGAGATCGAACTCCTCCGGAGCGATCTCGAAGACGAAGGCAGGCTGGGCGCTGAAGGAGCTAATCGGACGTGGACTTCGGAGCGCGGGGTTCGGTTGTGGTCCGCGACGCGGCAGGGGAAGCGTCAACGGCGGGATGATGTATAAGCGACCCGTACAGCAGAATGCCCTTGCTCGCAATGAGAGAACCCGCCACGCACATAGCCAGCAGAAACGCCAGCCGGACAATCACCGTGACGAGGTGCGACACGATCCCGTCGGCGCCAGAGCCAGCAGCGGCGCCCGTGAATCCGGGATTCTCGAATATGCGCCAGCCCAGCACAAAGACGTAAACAAGCATGGCGATGCCGCCCAGAAAGACCAGAAGACCTATCGTGCGTCCGACTAACTGCGATGTCCTCATCGTTTGGAGTAGCTCGTATCCTTTCGCGCCCCGATGCGGCCCGGGTCGAGCCGCGTCAACAGTAAAACAGAATCCGCCGGAAATATCGATACCCCACCCAGTATCCACCGCGGGCATTCGCCCTGTCTGGCACCTGGGGCGGGGCCGGTTCGGGCTGCCTTGACGGCGCGCGCAGGGCATGGCTATAGTTCAGACTATGAAGATTGACGATTATCCGCGCGTTCACCTTGCCCACCTTCCCACCCCCATCGAGGATGCCCCGCGTCTTGCGAAGCGTTACGGACTGAGCAGGCTGCTCATCAAGCGCGACGACCAGACCGGACTCACGGGCGGAGGCAACAAGGCGCGAAAGCTGGAGTATCTGATGGGCGACGCTCTGGCAAAGGGCGCCGACGTCATTCTGACCGACGGCGGCCCGCAGTCGAACCACGCGCGAATGACCGCCGGAGCGGCACGAAAGCTGGGGCTGGATGTCCGGCTCGTGCTGGCCGGACCCGACTTCGACGAGTTCCAGGGCAACCTGCTGCTGGACGTGCTCCTGGGCGCGGAGATTCTGTTTCTGCGCGACAAGGACGTCCCCGAGATGGAGGACGGAATGTCCCGGATAGCGGAAGAGCTGCGCGCCCAAGGACGCACGCCGTACATCGTCCCCATCGGCGGCAGCACTCCCGTCGGCGCACTCGGCTATGTTCGGGCCATGGAAGAGCTTCGCGGACAGATCGGCGACGAGCCCGTGCAGATCGTGCTGGCGGTGGGATCGTGCGGCACGTTCGCCGGCACCGTTCTCGGCGCGAAGATTCACCTTCCACAGGCGCAGATACACGGCATCAGCGTGAGCAGCAGAAACGAGCGAATCTATCGGCGGACGACAGAGATCGCCAACGAAACGGCGCGGATGATTGACGCAGGCATTACGGTGGACCAGACGGACTTCCACCCGTATGACCGGTACTTCGGCACGGCCTACGGCATTCCCACGGAAGCTGGAAACGCAGCCATCCTCGACGCCGCCCGGCTCGAAGGACTGCTGCTCGATCCTGTCTATACGGGCAAGGCGATGTCGGGGCTTGCTGACCTTGCGCGAACTGGCGTCCTCGACCCATCGCGGCCGGTGGTATTCATTCACACGGGCGGGGTTCCGGGCCTGTTTGCCTTTCACGGCGAGTTCCAGGACCAGGCGGTCTGCCGGAAGCAGTAACCCCCGCCGCTCTCAGTCGCCGTTGACGCTGGAGGACAAGGCCGACACGGTGGCAGCCTTGAACGCCGCGAAACGTCCCTCGGCAATCGCCTGCCGCGCCCGCACAATAAGCGTGTGGTACAGCCAGAGGTTGTGCATGGTCGCGAGACGCGCCGCCAGAATCTCCTCAGCCTTATAGAGATGCCTCAAGTACGCGGCGCTGTAGCGCTGGCAGGTCGGGCAGTCGCACTCACTGTCAATCGGCGACAGGTCGTCCGCGAAGCGCGCGTTCTTGACGTTGACTCTTCCGCGCCAGGTGTAGAGGCTGCCGTTGCGTCCCAGGCGCGTGGGCAGCACGCAGTCGAACATGTCCACGCCCCGCTCGATGCCGTTCAGGATGTCCTCGGGAGTGCCCATGCCCATCAGATAGCGCGGACGGTC
>JAGVUD010000532.1 GCA_019136435.1 Armatimonadota bacterium
GGCCCTGGCAACGGAAACGACCCCCTGACGCGCGACCCCTGGTTCCGCCCGTACGGCCCCAAACCGTAGTTACGGTTCCCGCGCTTGCGGGGCTGCCTGGCGCGAGGGCAGCAAGAGGGTGAACACCGTGCCCTTGCCAGGTTCGCTCGCAACCGATACTGACCCGCCCAGAGCTTCGGTCAGGTGCTTCACAATCGAGAGTCCCAGCCCCGTGCCGCCGGATTCCCTCGAGCGCGCCCGGTCCACCCGGTAGAACCGCTCGAACACCCGGGGGAGGCACTCGGGCGGAATGCCGATGCCGTTGTCCTCGACGCTGAGCGCCATCTCGTCACCTTGCCGGGTTGCCGACACCGTGACGCGGCCACCCTGCGGAGTGTAGCTCACGGCATTGCTCACGAGGTTCACCAGTATCCGCGAAAGACAGCCGCGGTCCACCACCAGCCGCTCTCCTGTGCGCACAACCGACACCATCTCGATTCCTTTGCGCTCGGCCGTCGGCCGAACCGTGTCAAGCATTTCGCTCACGAGTTCCGAGAGATCCGTCTCCTCGGGGGCTGCTTCCCTCTGCCCTGACTCGGTCTCCGCCAGTTCGAGCAGGTCACTCGCCAGCAGGTTGAGGCGGTCCGTCTCCTGCACAATGCTCTGGGCAAGCCCGGCCGCGACGTCCGGGCCCGCGTCCGGGTGAAGCTGGATCGTCTCCGCCATCGCCCTCATCGAGGCGAGCGGGGTGCGCAGCTCGTGGCTTACGTTCGCAACGAAGTCCCGCCGAACCGCTTCGAGCCTTCGCCACGACGTCACGTCGCGCAGAAGCACGAGCGCATCGGCGCCGCCATCCGCCCGGGGGACAGGATCCACGTAAGCCTGCAACGCCGTCTCCGTGCCGTCCGATGCAGGCAGAGTGACATCCAGTGCGCCCGGTTCCCTGAGCCGCAGCACCCTCTCAACCAGCCCTGACAGGTCGTGGCTCAGTGTGCCCTCGATGACCGTCTTGCCTGTGGTCTGCCCGCCGTCTATGCTCAGCATGCGGCAGGCTGCCGGGTTGATCATCTGGATTCTGGCATCGGAGCCCACGAGCATTAGCCCGTCGGCTACACGCTCGAAGAGCGTCTGCATCCGGGTCTTCTGCCCGGTGATCTCTTCGATGGTCGCCTGAAGCTGGCCGGCCATATCATTGAACGACTCTGCCAGCGCGCTTACTTCGGGCGCCGGATTCCCGATAGCCGCGGCCCGCGCGCCGAGGTCGCCCGACGCAATCCGCTGCGCGGCGGACACCACGCTCTTGAGCGGCGCGGTGACGCTGGACGCAAGCCACACCGCCAGCAGCGCCGCAAGCACGAGCGCCGCAAGCCCGGCCAGCAGAAACGTCCGTTGAATTGCCGTGGTCGCCAGCCGCAGGGTGGAGAGCGGCTCGGCGATTCGCGCAACGCCCTGCGGCTGGTTCTCGGAACCATAGCGTGTAGCGACGTAAAGCATCCGGGTTTTGAGGGTCGAGCTTGTGCGCACTGAAGAGCCGTAGCCGCTTACGAGAGCCTGTCTCACCTCCGGACGGTCGGCGTGGCCCGGCATCTGGCGGTAGTCGCCGGCGCTGTCTGCTATCACCCTTCCGTCGAGGCTGATGATCGTTATCCGGCGGCCGAGGTCGCGTCCGGCCTGGTCAATCAACGCAGGCAGTTCCCGCGGCGTCGCATGGTCGATGATGCTCCCGATCGTCCGGCCTTCACGAAGGAGCTCGTCGGTCAGGACCGCAGTGTAGTGCGTCTCGGTCCAGTGCAGGAGATACCAGCCCGCCATGCCGACCAGAAGGACGATGATGAGCAGAAAGGTGCCTGCCAGCCGTGCTCGCAAGCTCAGGAGACGCAGGTTTTCAATCCTCTGCATACTTGTCCACCGTCCCGTGATCTATGAACTCGTCTTCCCCCCAGACGCGCCGCAGCAGGTCTGTGCGGCTGAGCACGCGTCCACGCCGCGAAGCAAGCACGCGCAGAAGCTCGAACTCCCGGGGGCGAAGGGTTATCTCCCTGCCTCCGATTGTGACCCTGTGGCGGCCTGTGTCCACTTCCAGATCGCCCGCGCGCACTATCTCGTCACCTCTGTCCCGCGCTGTGGACCGCCTGAGCGCGGCCTTGATGCGGGCGAGCATCTCGACCATGCTGAAGGGCTTGGTCACGTAGTCGTCGGCGCCCACTTCGAGCCCGACAACTTTGTCAATCTCGCGGGACCGCGCCGTCAGCATAATTATGGGAACGTCGGACTCGCGGCGGATCAGGCGGCAGACTTCCAGGCCATCCAGCCGCGGCAGCATCAGGTCCAGGACTATCAGGTCGGGATCGCCCTGCCTGGCCGCTTCCAGCCCGGTCACGCCGTCCTGCGCCGTGATCGCTTCGTGTCCCTCCTGCCGGATGTTGTACGCAAGCGTCGCGGCAAGAGGCGCCTCGTCTTCGATTATCAGGATTTTCGCCATGTCCTCTCCCGCGTCCATTGTACACGCGGCCCGAACAGAGTGCGAGTTCGCGAACGATTCACGCACTCCCTCTAATGCACGCGCAAACGTCGTGAAATCGCCCTGTAACCAAAGCCGAGTATCCTCGATTACGGGGCTAGTACGTCGTTGCGTAATCTCGCACAATAAGGCCGCGAGCGCGTTGGGACGCCCACAAGGGGCTGTACTACGCGTCTCATGCTGCTACGGATTTATGCAAACTAGTGGCCCAATACAACAAGAGGAGGTTGTGCGTGAAGAAAACAGGAATCGCGATCTGCCTTATGGCGGCCTTGTGCTGCCTGTCTACCCGGGCAGCGGCGCAGGAGGACCTGCGCGGCGAAATCCAGCAGCTTAAGCAGCGGCTGGCGGAACTGGAACAGAAGCTCGAGGCATCGGGAGGGACGGGTGAGGATGCGG
>JAGVUD010000202.1 GCA_019136435.1 Armatimonadota bacterium
AGGCAGTGGCGTACGGAAATCACGGTTGACCTTGATCCGGTCAGCCTGATCTAGCCGGCGGTTGCTTTTCAGGTCACTTGGGGCCACAATGACTGTGTTGAGATGATCAAACAGCGTGAAGTACTTGTATATGGCGACCGCCGCCTGAGGGAGCGTGCGGAAGATGTTGCGGATCCGGCTGAATGCGCGGATTTGATAGCGCGCATGCGCCGCGTGATGGAAGAGCACGAAGGGGCGGGGCTTGCGGCCAACCAGATCGGCGATGCGCGACGCGTCATTGTCTGGAACATTACCGAGAGTTCGGGAGCCCTCATAAATCCGGTGCTGACGCCGGGCGGTGAGGAGGAAGCGGGGCCGGAAGGGTGCCTGAGTGTTCCGGGGATGGCCGGGGAGGTTGTTCGGGCTACGCAAGTGACCGCCGAAGGATTGGACGAGAACGGCGCCAGGGTGACGATCAGGGCCGAAGGAATGCTCGCAAGAGTGCTTCAACACGAGGTGGACCATCTCGACGGTGTGCTGTTCGTTGACCGTGTCACACGCGGGACCCTGAAGCCTGTGCCGCTGAACCAGGTCGTGGGAATTTAGGAGCAGGCAAACGTGCGAGTGGTGTTCATGGGTACGCCGGAGTTTGGGGCCACCATTCTAGGCGCTCTTCTCGGCAGCCCTCACGACATCGCGGGAGTAGTAACGCGCCCGGACAGGCCCCGGGGCCGCGGGCGGCGCGTGGAGGCCTCGCCTGTGGCCGTCCTGGCGGCGTCGCACTCGCTTCCCCTCATACAGCCGCGCTCCCGAGGCGACGAGCTGTTCCTCTCCCAGATGAAGGCATGGGCGCCGGAAGCGACCGTTGTGGCGGCGTTCGGGCTGATTCTGCCGCAGGAGATACTGGCGGTCGCGCCAAAGGGGAACATTAACGTGCATGCCAGCCTGTTGCCGAAGTATCGCGGAGCGGCGCCGGTGCAGGACGCCATCATCAAAGGAGAGTCAATCACAGGCGTGACGACGATGATGATGGACGAAGGTCTGGATACAGGTGATGTCCTGCTGAGCCGCGAGACCCCCATCGGGGCGGCCACAACTGCGGGTGAACTCGAAGAGCAACTGGCGTGCATCGGAGCCGATCTCCTTCTCGAAACACTGGACGCGCTGGAGTCGGGAGCGGTTCGGCCGGAGCCCCAGGACTCCGCCGCGGCAACCTACTCGAGGGCTCTCCGCCCCGACGACGGCGATATTCTCTGGAACCAAACCGCATTCGAAACTCATAACAGAATCAGGGGATGCACCCCGCGGCCGGGCGCAAGGCTGTATTTCGGCGGGCAACCTGTTAGAATATGGAAGGCTACTGTTGACGACTGCGCTCAGGCGCAGTGTGCGGGCCTGACGCCGGGAACCGTGCTCGAGTACTCGAAGAGCGGCCTGCGGGTCGTTTGCGAGTCTCAGACCGTTCTGCTGGTCTGCGAGGTGCAGCCCGCGGGACGTCAGCGGATGCCTGCGGCGGACTGGGCGCGCGGAGCGCGTATTCAGGGCAGAGAGAGCCGGTTCGACACGGCGCGAGCAGGGTGACGGAAGCGACAGCGGCGGAGAGGCGACAGAGTTGAGCCAGAACGAATCCACAGAATCGTATCACAAGCGTCTTCAAGAGCTCGAGCGCACCGTTCAGGAACTTGAGAGCAAGATCGCCCGGCTCGACCGGGAGAAGGCGGTATTCTCGGCAAAGAGCCGCCTGTACGCGGATGAGTTGAACCGTTCGCACAGGCGCGAGATGGCCCAGGAGAGTCTGGTGGCCGAGCTTGTCGAGAGGCAGCACGAGCTGAATGTGATGCTCAACCGGTCGAACGTGATGCTGGCGCGCGCTCACGAAGCGACGGCGATGCTGTCCGTGGAGTTCGGCGAGCTTGCCCGCGCCCTGCCAGAGCCGCTCGCGCTGGATGCCGAAGCTCCGGAGATGGAGCAGATTGAAGACAGGCTCCAGCGCATCAACAGCCTTTTCAAGAAGACCGGGAGCCTGTCGGCGGAGATTGCCGAAACGCTGCACAGGAACGCTGCTGCCACGGATGCCGCCTCCGCGGATGCCGCGCGAACTACACCCGCGCCTCGGCCCGAACCGAAAGAGGCCGCCGCGCCGCAGGCACGGGCTTCGGAGACGCCTGCTCCGGCCAGCAGCACCGCGGCCGATGCCGAGCCTGAGAGCCCTGCCCGCCCGATGCCTCCGCCGGAGCCAGACGTGGTAGCCACGGCTCGTGACAACCTGAAGCCCGAGCCCGCGGCAACTGCGTCCCCGAAATCCGAGCCTCGCGCTGAAGCGGCCGCGCCGGCTTTTGAACAGATTCAACCGGAGATTCCGCTGCGTGAGGAGCCCGATCCGGAAAAGCCGGATGCGGCTGCGGCGGAGGACAACAGCCAGTCCGCGCAAGCACCCGCGTCCGAACTCCGGGGTGAGCCCTCCCCCGTCGCCGAATCGTCACGCGATGATGGTCAGCGCGATGCCGGAGTCGAAGAGCATGTCGCGAAGACTGCGAAACGCGTTGTGCCCGAGCCGGTTCCATTGGAGCAGGTGGGAGCCGCAACTGCCGAGACTTCGGAGGCGGGTGATCTGGCTGAAGGCGCGAGACGGACAACGGAACTGTTCAACCGGCCGCGCGCGACTCCCGCGCCGTCACTTGACGATCTGAGGGCTGACGAGGATATCAGCCAGGACATCCTGGATTCGGTGATCGAGGAAATGGAGCAGTCCGAGAACTTGAGTCCTGAGCAGTCGGCTTCGCTGATCGGCCGCATCCGGGACATGCTCTTCCGCTGAGTGCGCCCTGCGCGAAGCTGATCACCACCATCTCCAGTAGATAGCCAGCGCGGCGAACGCGAGCACGAGCAGTGCGGCCACGGCCCTGCGGATAGCCGCCCTGCGGCGGGCGCGGAGTTCGTCCGGCATCCAGTAGTCGGAGTCGTACTCGTTGATCTCGTTGACGCCGTAGATGTCTTCCTCGTCGGGAAGCGGCTCGTCGCTGTGCTGAATGTTCACCCGGTACCTCTGATGTGCCTCGGCCTCTGTGCTATAGTGTCGCAGAGATGATCTACGACGCCTTCACGCTGGCGGCCTGCGCCGCAGAAATGCGCGCCGCGCTGTCCGGGCTTATTGTACACCAGGTTCGCCAGCCTGATAGCCTCACCGTCTGCATCGTGTGCCGCACAAAGAACCGGGAAGCGCAGGCTCTCCTGAGTGCCGACGCGCGCTTCGCCCGTGCTCACCTTACGGTCTCACGTCCTTCGGGGCCGCCCACCCCACCCGGCTTCTGTCAGCTTCTCCGCAAGCACCTCAAGGGCGCGCGGGTCGAGGATGTGCGGCAGATCGGGCTCGACCGCATCCTGCGCATTGACTTCCGGCCGCACGAGGGCGAAGCGACAGCCCTGATCCACGAGATCATGGGCCGGCATTCCAACATCATTCTGGTCAACGAAGGCGGCCGGGTTCTGGGCGCCGCCAAGGTGGTCGGCCGGAGCATCAGCCGCACGCGGCAGGTGTTGCCGGGGCAGCCGTATCAGCCGCCCCCCGCGCCAAAGCAGGACGCTCGCGAAGTGACAGCAGAACAGTTCGTTTCGCTTCGCGCCGAGAACCCTGACGCGGATGCAGCAAGATGGCTCACCGCCACATTTGCCGGCATCAGTCCCATTCTGGGAGCTGAGGTTCTGAGTCGCGCCGGGTCGGATTCACCCGAGGACCTCCACGAGAGCTTGCGCCTGCTTCTCGGCATCTGGGAACGCCGCGACTTTCAGCCCGTCCTGCTCAGCAGTCCCGAGAGGCGCTGCGAAGAAGTCTACCCGCTGCCGCTGAAGCATCTGCCACCTTCCATTCAACATCCCCGGCCGGCTGTGTCCGAGGCGCTTGACGCCACCGTGCGCGCCGAGATCTCTCTCGGAGAGATCGAGAGCCTGAGGACCGAGCTTCTGAAGCTTGCGCGGCGCGGGCTTGACAAGCTGATGCGCGAGTCTGAGGATCTGCTCGATGTGCTCGCCCATCCTTCTCGGGCGGACGATCTCCGCAAGACTGGTCAGATTCTGTCAGCCAGTTTTCGCGATATTCCGGCGGGCGCGTCGAGCGTCACGCTGCCCGATCCGTTCGATCCGGACATGAAGCCCGTCACCATTGCTCTGGCTCCCGACCTTGCCCCTCGGGAGAATGTTGAGCGCACCTTCCGCCTTGCGCGGAAAGCCGAAGACCGCGTCACGGCTGCGCGCAGGCGTCTGCCCGAGATCGCCGCGAGCATCGAGCGCCTCGAGCGGGCATCCGTCGAGGCCGCCGAAGCGCAATCGGCCGACCAGTTGAAGGCTCTGCGCTCGGCGCTGCAGACGGCGAGGCTTGTCAGCCCGGCTCCGTCCGGAGCGGCTGCGCGGCCCGAGGAACGGCCGTTCGGCGGACAGCGCATTCGCAGGTTCACATCGCCGGATGGGCTGGAGATTCTGATGGGGGAGACCGCCGAGGCCAACGACTACCTGACAACTCGCGTGGCTGGCGCGAACGACGTCTGGCTTCACGCGCGCGGGGTGAAGGGGGCGCACGTTGTCATCCGGATGACGCGGGGCAAGAACGCACCGCCCGGGACCTTGCGAGAAGCGGCGCGAATCGCCGCCGACAATTCCGACGCAAAGCACTCGTCCTACGTGCCCGTGGACTGGACTCTGAGGAAGTTCGTGAGGAAGCCGAGGAAATCCGCACCCGGACTGGTGACTTACACCCACGAGAAAACGATTCACGTCACTCGCTGAGTGACCGAGCCGCCCTCGCCGGGACTACAGCTTGCGTTCTTTGGGGAATTCGACTTCCAGTACCACTTCGCGGACGCCCGGCCGGGAG
Source organism: Armatimonadota bacterium (assembly GCA_019136435.1). Lineage (GTDB taxonomy): Bacteria > Armatimonadota > UBA5829 > DSUL01 > DSUL01 > JAGVUD01. Next base: position 4,847 of record JAGVUD010000202.1, read on the forward strand.
CGCAGAATACGGTGGATAATGAGCATTTCTGCCTTGAGGTCGCACTCCTGGCCCAGCAGCGGCTTGATCTGCCCCCGCAGGTAGACGACGCCATGCATTGCGTTCACCTGAAGAGCGGTGTCGTCTATGTGACGCCGGACAATTTCCCTCCGAACCATCCTTGTGGTGGCAGCATCCTCAGCAGGCATGTCGGTTTCCCTCTCCCCTATTTTACCATGTATCCGTGAAGGTTTGACCCATCACGGACACAGAACCTTGCACCCCCTCAGTTCCGCTTGCTGTAATCGGGACAGTCTATCGCGTTGGGGCGCTGGGGCCGGCGGCAGGCGTCCTTATAGTCGAACCTGCAGTCGTCGCAGAGATACCTCGGCATCCCCAGACGCGCCCTGAACACTCGCCACATTCTCAGCAGTCTTCTTCGAATCTTCAGGCTTTTCCTGCTTTCCCGGAGCTTCAGTAATAGCGGGGCGGGCCGCTGCGCGCCTTGTGCTGGAGGCCAAGCTCCTTCAGGCGGAGGCGCATCGCGGTCATCGACACCCCGAAGCGGGCAGAGAGCACCCCCGACTTATCGTGTTCCTGAGGATGCCGCAACTCGGCCGCCTGCCTCCGCACTTCCTGCTCGGGCATCATCACGTGCACTGCAAACTGCGTAGCCAGCCGCTCTTCGGTGACGGTTGCAAGTCTCGTCGGGAAGCGCGGGTTGGCGCTCAGAATCTCAAACAACTCGTGCCACAATACCAGGCCCAGGAGACCGGCGTGGTAGCGTGAGTGAGAAACGCGGTAGAGACCGCCGGAGCGAATCCACACCCCGCGCACCCCTCGCGGCAGATCGTCAGTCTCAAGCCTGATGCCGAACAGCGGCAGATAGAGGCGAGGGTCTCGCGGAAACTCGGACAGGCCGAACGTCTCGCAGAAGCGCTCCGCAAACCTCTCGATGTTTGATGCCCCGACGCGCGCATACTTCGATACGAATCGTCCGAACAGCGCGTCGAGTTCGTCAGCATTGGTTGCCAGTGGCCGCTGCATGGTTCAGGGGCGTCCCCGCTCGGGACGCGCTAGAGGAAGTCCTCCGGGAGAATTCGCAGGCCCTCCGCGCGCTCGTAAAGCCGCACGATGGACAGCTTGGCTTCCACGGGCAGGCCTCCCATGGCATCCGACCCCGCACGGAACGAGGGATCGCGCATGACATACTCGAACGCCCGCTCGATGCGAGATTCGCGGGGCTCGGCGTCTGGCCGGTTGATAACCGGTGCGGGCATAAGGTTTGCCCGGACGAGAATCTCATCAACGCGAACGCGGTACACTCTGGCGAGGCTAGCCAGCACTTTGGCCGACGCGTTTCGCTGTCCGTACTCGATCTGGTACAGGTAAGGCGCGGATATGCCGGCATCACGGGCGGCTTGCGTGACGCTCAGGCCCGCCTTGTCTCTCACTGCTTTCAGGTAGTCCGATATCCCACTCATCGCCGTTCGTTTGTCAAAAGCCTTCGCACCTTATGCAATGGCATAGTATATCAGGCGAACATGTGTTTGTCAATCTGTGGCGCACATTTGACATGCAACTCCGGCGCCGACTATAAGTTGGGTGGGAGATACCATGGACAGGACATCAAGGCTCTTCGACACATCTGCCGGGGTGCGCACAGCCGCCGCTGTTGCGGCAGGCGCGCTTTTCATTGCTCTGACCTCGCAGTTGCGCTTGCCGCTCGGGTTCACGCCGGTTCCGGTTACTCTGCAGGTTTTCGGCGTTCTGGCGGCGGGACTGGCGCTGGGGCCGGGAAGAGGCGCGGCGTCAGCCGCGCTCTACCTTGCTCTTGCGACTGCGGGAGCCCCGTTCTGGGCAGGGGGACAGGGTGGCGCTGCGTATTTCCTTGGCTCTTCCGGGCCGGTCGTGGCCCCCACCCTCGGGTATCTGCTGGCTTTCCCCCTGGCGGCGTTCGTCACGGGCTGGCTGTCACAGCGCGCGGGGCGGGGGCAGGCGCTCGGCGCTGTTGCTGCGGCTCTGGCGGGGGCGGCGGTCATTCACGCGGGCGGCCTTGCCTGGATCTGGGCGCAGTTCGCCCCGGCCGCTGGTGTTTGGGCCGGGCTTGGCCTGTCGCTGGCGCAGGGATCGCTGCCGTTCGTTCTGGCCGACGTCGCCAAAGCGATGGCGGCGGCAGCTCTAGTCTTCCCTTACAGAGGGGCTTTTTCCGCGGGTCGGTGACCTTCGCACGCTGACCGGCTTGCCGGGGGGCTTGCGCAAGCCGGCCTGTTCCATCCAGAGGGCAGCGAGGCCAGCCGCAATCATCAGAAGGCCGATGAGTCCCGCTGCGCGTCCGGGCACCCATCGCGCCGCCGATGGGACGGCGCGGGCGATAACAAGCTGCCAGGCAACGAAGAACGCTCCCAACGCGCAGAGCACCACGGATGGCTGCACTGGCAGGCTGCGGGGGAGCTTGAAGGAGAATGGGCGCCGTCTCCGCTTCCCCAAGGGACGAGGTGAACGCGCTCGCGCAGTGGACGTTCTGGACTTTCGCCTGGGGGGCTGGCGTCTGACTGTCATCCCGGTTCCTCAGCCGTGTCGGGCCACCCGTCCTTTCCGACAAGCGGCACGAATACGCAGCCTCCGCGGCGCTCTTGACGGATCTCGTCACCCGCGCGCGTTGCCACGGTCAAGGTCTGTTCGGAAAGAGTACCCACAGGCGCCACCATGATGCCGCCATCGCTGAGTTGCTCCACCAGCCGCGCCGGAAGCGCGGGCGCTGCGCACGAGACGATGATGCGGCTGTAAGGAGCTTCTGGCGCATAACCGCACGATCCGTCGCCCTCAATCACTGTTACCCTGTCGTAGCCCAGGGACGCAAGGCGCGTTGACGCGTCTATCGCCAGTTCGGGAATCCGTTCCATGGTAATCACACTGCCCGCCAGCTCTGACAATAGAGCGGCCTGATACCCCGAACCGGTCCCGACCTCGAGCACCGTATCTTCCGCGCCTGCCCGCAGCGCTTGGAGCATGAGGCCAATCATCAGCGGCTGCGATATCGTCTGGCCGCGGCCTATAGCCAGAGCCCGGTTTTCGTAAGCGCGCGAGGTATCCTCTGGAAGCACAAACGCCTGCCGCGGAACCGCTCGAAAAGCAGCAAGAACGCGCGGATCGGTTACGCCCCGGGGAAGAAGCTCTGTGCGTATGAGATTCGCAAGGACAGAGTCAGCCTGTGCTGTCATGGTGTCACGTCTCACGCGTGCCTGTCGCGCGTCCACTGGCGCAGGAAGTCAACGACATCCTGCATCTCCGGTGGCGGTTCGCATTCAAACGACATGGGCTCCCCGGTGCCGGGGTGCCGAAACTTGAGCGACCATGCGTGAAGCGCCTGCCCCTGCAGACGTTCGAGCAAGGCGGCGAGTTCGGCGCGCCCCTCCCGGGGGAATCCCTTGCGAACAAGCGCGCGCTCTCCGTAGACGGTGTCCCCCATGACTGGATGACCCGCGTAGGCGCAGTGAACGCGAATCTGGTGCGTGCGGCCCGTCTTCAGCTTCGCCTCGATAAGTGCCGCCTCCGCGAACCGCTCGCGGACAGTCAGCTCCGTGACTGCCTCCCGCCTGGTATGCGCACTTGCTTCCGGCAGCACCGCCATGCGCTCAGGATGCCTGGGGTCGCGCCCGATGTGCGCATCGACGACTGCCTCGTTGAATGCAGGATTACCCCACACCAGGGCCATGTACCGGCGTTCGACTTCGCGACTGGCAATCATCCGTCCCAGGGTAGTCATTGTGGCGGCGTCGAGCGCGACAATCATCAGCCCGGACGTGTCCTTGTCCAGGCGGTGAACAATGCCAGGGCGTTCTGGAGACGACCCGCCGGGCAGCGTTCCGAATCTGGCAGCCAGCGCGTTCACGAGAGTGCCCGAACGGCGTCCGGCGCCGGGATGCACGGCGAGCCCGCGCGGTTTGTTGATCACCGCCAGGCAGGCGTCGTGGTGAAGCACCGTAAAGGGAATATGCTCCGCCTCCACGCTCCACGTGGACTCGGCGGCAATGTCGCCCAGGATGTGGTCTGCCGGGTGCAGCAGGGTGCGAGGGGGCACTTCGCTTCCGTTCACCCGCACGTGTCCCGCCGTGATGGCTTTCTGTATGCGCGCGCGGGAAACACCGGGCAGAACGCTTGCCAGAAACACGTCGAGCCTCGTGTTCGCGGCTTCCGCGCCCACGGTGATATCAAACGGTTCCGGCACGTCTGGCCTCCTGCCGATACGACAGCGCTATCACAGTGACACCGGAGATGACCAGCAGCCCGCTCACCGCCTGTGCCTGTGTGAACCCGTTCCAGATCACGTCGGCTGTGACTCCCCGCCGAAAGACCTCCATGGCGAACCTCTCCACGCCCGACAGCACAAGCCAGACGCCGAACAAACTCCCCGGCGCGAGCCGGCGCTTCTCGAGGCTGATGAGAACCAGAAAGATGAGGAGGTTTGCGGCGGAAGAGTAGAGCTGTACAG
>JAGVUD010000178.1 GCA_019136435.1 Armatimonadota bacterium
GGCAAGATGGTCTTCGCCGGGTCTCCGGGACCCCACTTGAACGGCCTAGGGGCTAGGGCTGTACCGGTCTCTCCGCACAGGAAGGCGTTGCAGATGCCTCGGGGGAAGCAGAACGTGTCTCCGTTGGAAGGTGCTGGGGTTAGATTCCCAAGAGCATCGCACCAATACACGTTGTCGGGAAGCCCCATCACAGGCGTCGCTCCGATAGCAATTGCGCTCCCATCGGCCGTTGTTGCAGACACGGACGACTGATCGAAAGAGCCGCCAAGAGTCTGGAGCGGAGCACCCAGTGGCTTACGAAAAGCCGTGTTTCCGCCCATCGAGAAATCACCACACAGCGTGCCGTTGTCATCAACGGCATAGGCGTACACGTGCTGGTATCCTGACACGTACTCAACTGCGCCAGAGCTGAGATCTAGCAGAGCTGCCTTCTCACCAGCACCATTAAAGGCACTGCCTGCTGCCCAACGGCCGTTTGCTGAAATCGAATTCAGCTCATACACGGTCGTGATCGTAGTCAGACCGCTCGGTGTGGCGACAAAGCCGTAGCCTGAGTCGAGCATCTTCCCAATGACCTTCTGGCCATTAGCGGACATCTTGCATGGCGCAACCCGACGAGTGGTCGGGCTCTCCCAAGACGCCCAGCCGTTCCCGCCACCGCCACTGGCGTTGGCGACAGTAAACGAAGCCTCGCAAAACGCGAGGCAAGAGACGAAGAGAAGAAGAATCAAGTTCCTCATTTCGTGTTCCTTTCCCCTCGCTTCAAGCGAGGCGAATCTGTCACCCGGCAGCGTCGCTTATTCTGCGGCCACCGGCCACCAGGCAATACTGCGCCGTCCATAGCCCTATGGTAACACACCCGCCGCCCCTGGCGTCATGCCGGACTCGATCCGGCATCCACCCGGATGGGTCCTGAATCAAGTTCAGGATGACGTAATAGCACGTCATGCCGGACTCGATCCGGCATCCACCCGGACGGGTCCTGAATCAAGTTCACGATGACGTAATAGCACGTCTTGCCGGACTCGATCCGGCATCCACCCGGCTGGGTCCTGAATCAAGTTCACGATGACGTAATAGCACGTCATGCCGGACTCGATCCGGCATCCACCCGGATGGGTCCTGAATCAAGTTCAGGATGACGCAGTGCGGCTCACGACGGCGTGGTGCGGTTCAGGGCGGCCCGGCGATCAGTGGTGCTGGCGCTCGCGGCGGATGCGGCGGAGGCTGTCGAGCGTCACCGCAAGCACCACGACCACACCCGTCGTGATGGACTGCCACCACGACTCCACCCCGATGAACGTGAGCCCGAGCGGCAGCAGCCCCATGATGGCCGCCCCGAGCACCGTGCCGACGATCGTCCCCACGCCGCCAGCCAGGCTCGTGCCGCCGATCACCACGGCGGCGATAGCGGTCATCTCGTACGAAAACCCCGCCTTCGGATCGCCGCTGTCAACATTCGAGGCATAGATGATGCCCACCACCGCTGCAAGAAGCCCGCTCGCCGCGTAACAGAACGCCCGCACCCCCGCGACGTTGACACCCGAGAGATGCGCCGCCTGAAGATTGCCGCCCAGGGCGTAGATGTGCCGCCCGAGAGAGGTCCTGACGGATATGTAGTGAGCCGCGACGGCCACCACAGCGAACACAACGCCAGCGATCGGCAGAAACGGCAGCCCCGGCACCGACCCCGAGCCGCTCGACCCTATGGCGGTGAACTGGCCCGGCATTCCCGTCACCGTGCTGCCGTGCGTCATCAGCTCAGCGACGCCCCGAGCAATGATGAGCGTCCCGAGCGTGATGATGAACGGGGGCACGCCCAGACGGTTGATGTAGAACGAGTGGTAGAACCCGATGACGATGCCGAGCACCAGCGTAATCGCCGTGCTCAGACCGATCGCGAGCCACGGGTTCATGTCGCCGAACGCGTTCGTCAGCATCGCCGCCGCAACGCCCGTCAGCGCGATGAGCGACCCCGGAGCAAGGTCTATGCCGCCGGTGAGAATGACGAACGTCTCCCCGATGGCAAGAAGGCCGATGAGAGAGAAGCCGAAGACCCACAGGTTTAGGGAATACGCCTGGAAGAACGCTCGCGGGTTGAGCGCGGCGACGACGGCGATCATGACGAGCAGGGCAATGAATATGCCGAACTCGTTGCGGCGGACGAGGCTTTTCAAGGCGCTCCCTCGGTTTCCGGCTCGGGCCGGAAATGATGCCAGATGAACAGAGCGATGCCGAGAAGAATCAGCACCCCGATTAACGCGTCCGCCTGGTGGAAGTACTTCTTGAGGTCATCCCAGCGCTCTCCGAGCTTGTAGCCGGCGAACGCCAGCGCCCAGCACCAGGGCAGGCTGCCCACGAACGTGAACAGCGTAAAGCGCCAGACATTCATCCGCGAGATGCCGGCCGGCAGGCTGATGAACGTGCGGATGACCGGAAGAAGGCGGCTGATGAAAATCGCCCAGTCGCCCCAGCGCTCGAAGAACCGGTCGGCCGCGTCCAGATCGCGCTTGCGCAGCAGCACGTAGCGCCCGTAGCGCTGCACCAGCGGACGGCCGCCGTAGTAGCCAACCCAGTACGCGACCAGCGACCCCACGACGCAGCCAACCGCGCCCGCGATGCCCATGCCGATGAGCGAGAACTTGTCGGGGTAGGCGTAAACGAGGTATCCCCCGAACGGCATGATCACCTCGCTCGGCAGGGGGATGCACGCGCTCTCGATCGCCATCATGAGCACGATCCCCGGGTAGCCCATCACCGCGATTGTGCCTGTTGTCCAGGCCATAATCGGTTTCAGAATTCGTTCGATCATTTTCCCGCTTTCACCGCCGCATCGTAGACATCGAGCACACGCCGGGCCATGGATTCCACCGTCATCGTCCCGGCAAACGCCCGCGCCGCGTCCGAGAACCGTCCGCGCCTGTCCTCGTCCCGCAGCAGCTCAATCACCCTGCCGGCGAATTCGGCAGGGTCATCCCTTACAAGATACCCCGTCTCCCCGTCTATCACGAACTCGGGCACTCCGCCCGCCCGCACGGCAATGGCGGGCACGCCCATTGAGGCCGCCTCGCCGATGGAAAGGCCCTGCGTCTCGGTCACCGAGGCGAATACGAACAGGTCGGCCTCGCGCAGAACATCCGCGATCTCGCCGTGCGTCAGCGCGCCAGTGAAGATCGTCGCCCGGGAGAGGCCCAGGCGATCGGACTCCGACTTGATGCGTTCCAGGTGCGGCCCTCCGCCCACGATCAGGAGCCTTGCGCGCCCTTCCGCCTCGCGCACGCGCCGGTAGGCGCTGAGCAGCATCTCCAGGTTCTTCTCGCGCGCAATGCGGCCGACGAAGACCAGAAGCCTGCCGTCCGGGGGAATCCCGAAGCGCTCGCGCACGATCAGGCCGCCGGTCTCAGAGCCAAACCGCCGGATACCCGTCGGAATGGCGGTCCACGGCGTGCGAACCCCGTACCCGGCAAGCCGCTGCCCCGTTGCCGCGCTCGGCACGATGACCGCCGCGCAGCGGTTGTAGTAGTAGCGCATCCACCGGAGCACCGCCATCCTGCCCAGAGCCTCGGGCGCCCACCTCACGTAATGCACATATTCGGTGTACAGGGTGTGGTTTGTGGAGACGACGGGAATGCCAAGCTTGCCCGCCCATCGCAGCCCCGTCAGCCCCATCACGAAGGGCGTGTGCGTGTGGACCAGGTCGAAGTCCTTCTCGCGAAACGCGCGGAGGTGCCCCGGCCCCGGCCGGTACGCGACGGGATAGTCGGGCATGGAGCGCGGCCGTATGCTGGGGAAGCGAAACACGTTCGGGCGCTCGTCTTCGTATCCGGGATACCGGGGCGCGTAGGTGCAGACCTCGTGCCCAAGGCGCTCAAGCTCGTCCCCAAGCGTGGCGATGGATACCGATACGCCGTTGACGACCGGCCGAAAGCTCTCAGAGAAGACGGCAATCCGCAAATGCTTCGCCGCCGTTCCTACCCGTTTTCGTCTGGAGCGGTTCCCTCTTGCGGCTCCTCGCCGGCGTCGCCCGAAGCACTGCCGCGCATGAAGGCAATCACTTCGGAGAGACGAAACCTGCGCTGATTCCCGGCGGTCCGGTAGCAGGACAGTATGCCTCGGTTCGTGTAGCGCCTGACAGTCGTCGGGCAGACATTCAGCAGCCGGGCGGTCTCCTCCAGGCTGAGCGTCGGATCAAGAAGGCGCTGCACGAGGTCGTCCCGTGTCTCGTCGAACCTGCGCTTGTACGAGTTCTGCGCGACCTCGCGGGCGACAACCTCGGCGGGCGGCGCGGCGCGTCTTGCCGCAATCCGGGCGCCCTTCGCCGCGGGCGACGCTTTCTGGCGCGATGCCGGGGCCTGCGGCTTTGCGGCCGCGGACGGGGTGGAGGCCGGCGCCGCAGGGGCGGAAGACTGAGCTGGCGACGGGGCCGCCGCCGCTTCGGGCTTCTCCGGCGCTGAAGGCGCGCTTTCGGCCTTCGAGTCCGGCTGCACCTTCGTTCTCGCCTCCGACGCGTCTTTGAGGAATGAGACGAACTCTTCAAACTCAGGGATCTGCAGACTCTGCTGCCGCGCCCCCGCCTTCGAAGCCTGTCCGGCTTCGGCGGCTCCTTCCTCAGCGGCCTGCGGAGGGGCGGCCGCGACAGCAACCGGAGCGGATGCCCCGGCCGGCGCCGGGGACGGCTGTTTGCTGGCGGAGGGAGCGGCCGGTGCGGTGGGAGCCGCGGGTGCGGTGGAAGCCGCGGGTGCGGTGGGAGCCGCGGGTGCGGTGGGAGCCGCGGGGGCAGCAGGCTTTGCTGGAGGAGCGGACTTCGCCTGAGCCGTCTTAGGGACGGCCGTGGACCTCGCAGCAGGGATGGCGGCAGGCACGGGGGCCCCCGCCGGGCGAGCGGGCACAGCCGGGGCCGCGGCGGGCCGCGCCGCGACGCCGGAAGGTTTGGCGGGAACAGACGTCCGCGCCGCCGGGTCGGGCGTTTTCGCCGCCGCGGCGCCGCCGCCATTCGCCGGAACCGCTCCCTTCGGCTGGTCTGCCGCCGCAGGAACCGGCGTCTCCGGCTTCGTCTGCGTTGCCCCGTCCTCCCGCAAGCTCTTCTCGAGCTCTTCTACGTGTCTCTGCCAATCCGTTAACCGCATCGTTAAAAACCTCTCGCGCTCGTTGACGCCGCTCCTGCCGCCCGGTGTCAGACGACCAGCATCGCGTCGCCGAGACTCAGGAACCTGTAGCGCTCGCGCACGGCCTCTGAGTAGGCCCTCAGCAGTTTCTCACGACCCGCGAAAGCAGCGACGAGCACGAACAGCGTTGATCTCGGCATATGAAAATTTGTCACCAGACCCTTCACGATCCGGAACTCGTGTCCCGGACGTATGAACAGGTCTGTCTGCCCGTCCATGGGCGCCACCGTCCCTGGTGACTCAGCCGCAGCTTCCAATGCTCTGGTTGATGTCGTCCCGACCGCGAAAACCCGTCCCGCGGCCTGGCTAATCGTATCAGCCGCCTCCGCGCTGATCGTGAAGCGCTCGCCCGTCAGCCTGTGCTCCTCCAGGCTCTCCGCCCGCACCGGGCGGAACGTGCTCGCGCCGACATGCAGGGTGATGCGGGCAATCCGCACCCCTGCGTCCTCTACCTCGCGGAGCTTATCCGCGGTAAAATGCAGACCCGCCGTCGGCGCCGCGGACGACCCGTCCACCGCCGAGTATACGGTCTGATAGCGTTCCTTCGCCTGTAACGGTTTTCTGATATACGGCGGGAGCGGGGCTTCCGCCTCCCTGCCGATTGCGGACATCAGGTCGCCTTCGTCCGCGCTCAACTCGACAAGCCGCGACCCGTCCTCCTCCCGGCTCACAATCGTTCCGGTCAGACCCCCGCCGAAGGCGATTCGGTCACCTGTGTGCAGACGCCGCCCGGGTTTCATCAATGCCCGGAATGTGACTCCGTGGACGCACTCGAGGAAGAGAGCTTCCACCGCCGCCCCACTGGGACGCCTGCCCCTCAGCCGGAACGACGAGACGCGGCTGTCGTTGATGACAAGCACGTCCCCCGGCCGGAAATACCCGACGATGTTCCGGAACAGATCGTGTTTCACCTCGCCCGAAGACCGATCGAGCACCAGCAGCCTGGACGCCGCGCGATCCGGCAGAGGGTCCTGAGCAATCAGTTCAACCGGCAGGTCATATTCAAAATCACTTGTCCGCATACTGAGCCGCCGCCGCTAGCGCCGATAGCCGACGAGGAGGTAGAGCAGGACGCTCAGCACAATGCTGATGACGACGCTCGTTGCGATGGGGAAGTACATAACGAAGTTCCCCCGCCGCAGCGTGATATCTCCCGGCAGGCCGCGCCACCCCGTGGCCGCCTCAACAAACATCACAGCAGCGCCCGCGACAATCAGCACACAGCCGGCCCCAACCAAGAACTTGCCCATAGGGCCCGCACACTCTCCTCACACCGCTTCGTACGCCGGCGGACTCGCGGCCCATTGCCCCGCCGGACTCATCCATTCTAACCCCGAGGCGGGCCGGGGTCAATACAAAACGCGCCTTTGTTGCGTAACTTTTCCGCCCGGAAGTTGCACTCAGGGCTGAGTGCGCCCGGCAAAGCGATTCGCGTGCAGGAATTCGCGCCCCGGGTATACAAGGAGCAGGGTACAAACCGGGAGGAACACCGATATGCCAGATCCTGAGACACGCAACTTGAGCCGTCGCACCTTTCTGAAGGGTTCGTCCGCAGTCGCCGCGGCCGCGGCCGTTGGAGCGGGCGTCGCCCCGAAGAGGCTTCGGGCGCAGACTTCGACCGCGCCGCCAAGCGAACGCATACGCCTGGGCTTCATTGGAACAGGCGGCAGAGCGCTGGGACTGATGGGCGACTTTCTCGCCTACCCGGACGTCGAGATCGCGGCGGTCTGCGACGTTTTCGCCGAGAACCTCGAGAAGGGCGCACAGAGGGCGGGGGGAAAGGCCGAGAAGTATCATGACTTCCGCGACCTCCTCGAGAAGTCGAAGGTGGACGCGGTCGTGGTGGCGACGCCGCCGCACTGGCATCCGCTGATGGGCATCGCCGCGCTGCAGGCGGGCAAGGACGTGTACTGCGAAAAGCCCATCGGCCTGTACCCGGACGAGATACGGGCAATGGCAAAGGCTGCCCGGGTGAACAAGCGCATCACGCAGGTTGGCACGCAGATTCATGCGGGCGAGAACTTCCGCCGCGCCGTCGAGATCGTCCGCTCGGGCGCGCTCGGCAAGATCATGAACGTCCGCACAAACGTGACGCTGAACGAGGCTCCGGGACCCATCAAGACCATAGAAGGCCCCGTGCCGGCAGGCATGGACTGGGACATGTGGCTGGGTCCCATCAAGAAGCGGCCCTACAACCCGGACATGGTGAACGTCGGGCACCGCTACTTCAAGGACTGCGTGCACAGCTGGATCAACGAACTGGGGCCTCACATCATGGATCTGGCGATCTGGGCGATGGATCCGGGCGAACCGAAGTCGGTGAGCGCGACAGGCGGACGGTTCGCGATTCAGGACAAGAGCGACATTCCAGACACGGTGGACGTCCTTTATCAGTACGACGGCTTCAGCATGACCTTCGTGCATACGATGTGCAACGGGTACAACTTCGGGTTCGCTAACCCGCCAAACAAGGGGCGGCGCCTGTCGGTCATCTTCCACGGCACGAACGGCACGCTGGCGGCGGACTATGGCGCGCACACGCTGTATCTGGAAGGGATCAGCGAGGAGGAGTTCAAGCCGAAGGTCAGGACGATTCCGCCGTCACCCGGGCATCAGCGCGAGTTTCTGGACGGCATCAAGACGCGTCGGCAGCCGATGTGCAACTTCGACTACCACGAGCCGCTCGGCATCGCGCTGACGCTTGCGCATGTGGCGCTTTTCTCGGGCGAGACGATCCGGTGGGACGCGGAGAAGGGCGAAGTGATCGGCAGCAGGAACGCGAAGCGGCTGGCGAAGGCGAGCTACCGCGCGCCGTGGAAGCTGCCGAAGGTCTAGTTTATAACGGAAGGAAGAGGCAGTTTGGACAGAAGAGAGTTCCTGCGAAGAGCGACAAAGACGGGGTTGTCCGCCGGCGTGACCGCCGGGATCGCGGCATCCCCGCTGGGACGGATGACGAAGATGGCTGAAGCTGCTGCGAAACCAAAGGGAAAAGGAATCAGGAAGGCGGTCATCCTGAACATGGTCCAGGGAGGGGCCAGCACCACCGAGAAGTTCAAGATCGCCCGGGACTGCGGATGGGACGGGCTGGAGATCAGCCCCGTCACAACACCGGAGCAGATCGAGGACATCAACAAGGCGGTGCAGGCGTCGGGCATCCCCGTGCACTCGATCATCTTCGGTGGATGGAAGGCCCCGCTTTCGACCGCCGACGAGAAACTGGCGGAGCAGGGCATCGCCGACCTGAAGGCGGGCCTGAAAGGCGCGAAGGCCGTCGGGGCGGACGGGCTGCTTCTCGTCCCCGCGGTGGTGAACAAGGAGACCCGCTACGTGGACGCGTACAAGCGCTCGCAGAAGCGGATCAAGTCGGTGCTCCCACTGGCGAAGGATCTGGGCGTCAAGATCAACATCGAGGAGGTCTGGAACAAGTTCCTCCTGAGCCCGCTCGAGTTCGCGCGCTACGTTGACGAGTTCAAATCGCCGTGGGTGCGGGCGTACTTCGACGTTGCGAACGTCATTGACTTCGGATGGCCGGAGGACTGGATTCGCACGCTGGACGACCGCATCGAGAAGGTGCACATCAAGGACTTCAAGCGCAGTGACCGAAGCTGGCCAGCGCTGGGCGAAGGCGACGCCGACTTCCCCACGGTGATGAAGGCGCTCAACGAAATCGGCTACAGCGGCTGGTTCACCTGCGAGCTTCCGGGCGGCGACGAGGCGTATCTGAAAGAGGTCGCCCGGCGCGTGGACCGGATTATCGCCGGCGAGAACCCCGCCGGCTGAGGGTAATGCCTTCAGCGCCCCCGCGCCGGACGCCCTGTTCGAAGTTCTGGTTGACCGGGGGGAGGACAACTCGTTCCTCTCCCCGGAACTTCGCGCGGGCTACGGCGGCGACCTGAGCTTCCCCGAACCTCCACCCGGCCGCCCCTTCGTTTTCAGCAACTTCGTCGCGTCCATTGACGGGATCGTCGCCTTCGGCGGCCTGGGGGCAGCCGAGGCGCGGGTGATATCGGGGCGGAGCGAGGACGATCACTGGCTGATGGGGCTGCTGCGCGCTTCGGCGGACGCAGTGCTTGCCGGGGC
>JAGVUD010000338.1 GCA_019136435.1 Armatimonadota bacterium
GGCCGGAAACTCCTCCGCCGCCCTCCGGATCACCGGCTCCAGTGTTCGGTGAAAGTAGGCACTCATGCACAGATTCTATGCAAATCTGCATTCCAAATGCAAATCTGCACGAAAATCGCTCCCGCGTCTACTTCTTCTTGATCTCCTCGAGCGGCTGGAAGTTGCCGTACTGAACGTCCGCGCACGGGCGCGGGGCGGTCCAGCGGACGGCGTTTCCGATCACCTTCATAATCGTCGGATCGTAGTACGTCGGGTATGTCTCGTGCCCGGGCTGGAAGTAGAAAATGCGGCCCTTCTGCCGCACCCAGCAGCAGCCGCTGCGGAACACCTCGCCGCCCTCGAACCAGGTGATGAACACCAGCGCATCCGGCTTCGGGATGTCGAAGTGCTCGCCGTACATCTCTTCTTTGTCGAGTTCGAAGCAGTTGCCCAGCCCCGCGGCAATCGGGTGTCCCGGCTCAACGACCCACATACGGGCCTTCTCGTCGGCTTCGCGCCACTTGAGGTCGCAGCCCGTGCCCATCAGGCGCTTGAACGGCTTGGAGAAATGCGCGGAGTGCAGGAAGATGATGCCCATCCCCTCCCACACGCGCTTCACGACCTTCTCGACGATGCGGTCGTCCACGTCGCCGTGCGCCATGTGCCCCCACCAGGTCATGACGTCGGTCTCGGCAAGCACCTGGTCGGTCAGCCCGTGCTCCGGCTCATCCAGCGTGGCGGTTCGCGCCGTGATGCCGGGCATCGCGTTCAGGTTCTTCGCGATGACTGTGTGCATCCCGTCGGGATACACGCGAGACGATTCGTGGGAGGAGTCCTTCTCGTGCCGGAACTCGCCCCAGACGGTTACTCGGATGTCGCTCATTGGTCTGCCCTTTCGCTTGAGGATGGTAATCCTCTTGGAAGTTCGAGCTTATCGAGAAGGTTACCTGCCCGTGTTCGGCGTGAGCGCCAGCCGCGTAACGCCAGTCGGTGCGCGCGTCCAAGTGCAGGAGTGTTCGCTAGCGGCGACGAAGATATCTACTGCAAACGAAAGAGGTTGGAGTTGAAACTAGCCGAAGCACTTGTTCTGAGAGCCGATGTTCAGAAGCGTATCGAGGGATTGCGCGAACGCCTGCGCATAAGCGCGCTCGTACAGGAGGGCGAGGAGCCGCCGGAGCGCCCGAAGGAGCTTCTCGAGGAACTGGCGCGTCTGCTGGTGCAACTGACGGATCTCGTCAAGCGGATCAACCGGACGAACCTTCAGGCCAGGCTGCCCGACGGCCGGACGATTATGGAGGCTTTGGCCGAGCGTGATACGCTCGCGTTGCACTGCACCGTGCTGGAGACGGTGGCGGCAGCGGCAACGCCAAGGTTCGACCGGCTCCAGCGATCAGAGATCAGACAGGTCCCGACCGTGACTGTATCGGAGTTGCGCGCCAAGTCGGACGAGCTGGCTCGTAACCGGCGGCAGCTCGACACGGAGATTCAGGCGGCCAACTGGACGACGGAGCTGGCAGTGTAGGCAACAAGGCATAAGCAGGTAGCCGCAGAGGACGGAGTGGGCACAGACTGCGAGTTGATTCGCTCCTGGTTCCGGCACCGAGCTGCCGGTAGAGGGTTCAATCCCCTCGCCGTACTGTGACGCTCAGCATAGTTACAGGTGTACGGGGTATCGATCATCGTTACTACCAGTGCCAGCCGTCTTTCCGTGGTGAGGGCGGGAAAGGGGAACTTATGCCGCCTGGTGCCGCCCAGGACGAGCCGGCGCCAGCGTAAGGACGAACTGCGGGTTGGGGATGCCAGTGCTGAGCGTACGGCAGATGCTCGCGGGTGGTTGCTCACCTCTGCGATCCCCGGGACCGGCAGCTCTCA
This sequence comes from Armatimonadota bacterium, assembly GCA_019136435.1. GTDB lineage: Bacteria > Armatimonadota > UBA5829 > DSUL01 > DSUL01 > JAGVUD01. Next base: position 1,852 of record JAGVUD010000338.1, read on the forward strand.
ATTGCTTCCTCCAGGTTCTCTTCCGGATACGTGCCGCGCAATGAAACGAGGTGGGGGTACAGCCGCGGCCCGTCATCCCGTCACGCGCACGAAGCCCAGCATGTCGAAATGAGCATCGTAGGTGAAGGCACGGCTGATGCCGAGGCGTTCCATCACGGCAAAGCTGACGCAGTCCGTAAACGAGAAGCCCGCCGTGTCATAGGTCTCAAATATCTCCCACGCACGCTGCTCGTCAGCCGGAGAGCTATACACAACCCTCATTGGCTTGCCGCTGGCTGAATCCGTCGCATCCATCGGCTGAGAGTTGGCCCTGATGAAGCGGCCAAACGCCGCCGCCCCAGCGTGGCCTGCCGTGCGGTCGCGCACCAACCACGTACAGGTCTCATCAATGACGTGATTGGTGACAACGAGGAGAGCCCGGCGCTTGACGAGCTGGCTGTACAGATCCTTCGCCGAGGGGTGATTGGGATCTCGGGCGGCCATGATCGCTATGAAGGCGCCCGTATCGAGAAAGACGCTATCCATAGATCTGGTCGTCGGGGTTCTCGCTCGACGATCGCCCGTCACCCTCGATGATCCCGACGATAGACATCAGAGAGGCTGTCACTTCGGCCTCTTCCTGCATCTCGCGTCGGATAGCCGCGCGAATCACCCTGGACATGCTCGTCCGCCTCTCGCGAGCCAGGCGGCGCACTGTCTGCAGTTCGTCCTCCGCGAGGCTGATCTGCGTCCGTTTCAGTTTCGGTGCCGTTGATGCCATGTTCCAAGCCCTCTCCTGTTACATCATTATTGCAGAGCTTGTGATGTAACGCAACCACGATGCGACGAGCCTCGCCCCGTTATCGCACGAAGCCGGTGAGGAAAACCTCGGCGGCGCACAGCACCGGCCGGTTCCCTTCGCCGCTGCCAGGAAGAGATCGTCCAGACGCTCCAATATGTCCTGCGTCCGCCGGCCGCGCATCCGGCGAATGAAAACGCGACCCGAGTGGCGAAGAGGATGTTCAGTTATGATATCTGCCCGCCGCTGGTTCGCTTCTCTGCTGATCTCCGCCGTGTGCCTTCCTCTCGCCGCCGCCGAGGGCCCGGTCGCGCCGGAGCGAATTGACGTGCCCGGCCGCCGGGAGCAGCTCTCCATCGGGCAGCTTTTCGTGCCGGACTATCTGGAAGTCAGCGCCCGGAAGCCCGTTGATCTGGTCGTGTTCTTTCACGGCGCGGCGTGGTGCTCGGAGCAGAACTTCTACCAGTCCCGGCGAAACGCGGCGCTCGTCAGCATCAGCCTGAAGGCCTACGACACCGAGTTCGAAAAACCGGCCCGGTTTCAGTCGCTCTTGAAGGAGACCGCGCGGGCGATAGGCGGCAAGAGCGGGGACGTGAAGCTCGGCCGCATCTGCCTCGCGTCGTTCAGCGGCGGTTACGCCGCTATCTGGCGCATCCTGCAGGACTCGCAAGCGTTCGGGCAGGTCACGGACGTTGTTCTCGCGGATTCGCTCTACTGCCAGGTGCTCGACCGCAACAGCAGCCCGCCGAAGCTGAACGAAGATCATATGCAGCCGTTCCTCGAGTTCGCGCGGGCGGCGGCGCGGCGCGAGAAGCGGATGTGGTACACGCACCTGTTCCCGCCGGAGGAGCAGCACCGCGGCAACACGACGACGCTGACGGCTTCCTATCTGATTGACCATCTTGGCGCGTTTCGCATGCCGCGCGACTCGACGAACCGCCTGGGCATGCGGCTTCTCTACTCCTGCGACCTCGGCGAGTTCCATGTGCGGGGCTTCTCGGGGATGACGACGCAGGACCATTTCAACCATTTCTATGTGATGGCGGACTATCTCGCCAAAACGTCTTTCGGAAGGGCAAAGTAGTTTGGTTTTCTCCCGGTTCCTCCCCGTGTTCACACTGGCGCTTGTCGCATGCGCGCCTGTCGCGTCGTCTGCTGTCGGCGTGAGCGGCCTGCGCTGCGAGTTCCTCTCGAACCCGGCGGGCATTGACCGCGCGCATCCGCGGCTTGCCTGGCAGCTCGAGTCGCGGGAGCGGGGCGCGCGTCAATCCGCGTACCAGGTGCAGGTTGCCAGCAGCCCCGCGCTTCTCGAAGGCGGCAGGGCCGATCTGTGGGGCTCGGGCAAGACGGCAGCGGGCGAGGACGTGGCTGTCGAATACCGGGGCAAGCTTCTGAAATGCGGGCAGCAGGCGTGGTGGAGAGTGCGCGCGTGGGACGGCAAAGACCGCCCGGGCGCATGGAGCAAGCCCGCGCACTGGCTGCAGGGGCCCGCATCGGCGTCGGACTGGGCGGGCGCGAGGTGGATCAGCGCGGCGTCAGCCGAAGGGCGCCTCCCGCTCTTCCGCAAGGAGTTCAGCGTGTCCGGCAAGGTGGCGCGGGCGACGGTGTTCGTGTGCGGGTTGGGACACTGCGAGCTGCGGATGAACGGGCAGAAAGTGGGTAATCGCGAGCTCGAGCCCGGCTGGACGAACTACCGCAAGACCTGTCTGTACTCAACGTATGACATCACCCCGCTCGTGCGAAAGGGCGCGAACGCCTTCGGCGTACTGCTCGGAAACGGAATGTACCACGTTCCGGGCGAGCGCTACACGAAGTTCACTGGCTCGTTCGGGCCGCCGAAGCTGATTCTCCATGCGCGCATCGAGTACGCCGGCGGCAAGACTGAAACAATCTCAACTGGCGAGATCTGGCGCACCGCGCCCGGCCCCATGACGCTTTCGAGCGTGTACGGCGGCGAGGACTGGGACGCGCGGCTCGAGGAGGCCGGCTGGGACCGGCCGGGCTTCGCGGAGGGGGCAGGCTGGCGGCCGGTGCGCGTCACCGAAGGGCCGGGAGGCGCGCTTCGCTCGCGCCCGATGGAGCCGATCGTCGTGCGCAAGACACTCAAGCCTGTCTCGTGGAAGCAGGCCGGGGACGCCTGGGTCGCCGACTTCGGGCAGAACGCCTCGGGCTGGCCGCGCCTGCGCGTGCGGGGCAAGGGCGGGCAGGCCGTACGCCTGATCCCCGGCGAGATGCTGAAAGACGGCCGCGTGGACCAGGGCCAGTCGGGCGGCCCCTGCTACTGGCAGTACACGCTTCGCGGCGGATCATCCGAGGACTGGCGGCCCCGCTTCACCTACTACGGCTACCGCTGGGTGCAGGTGGAGGGCGCGGCGCCCGCGGGAAAGGCGGCCCCGGGTCAGGCGGAAATCGAAGCGCTCGAGAGCGAGGTGCTGTATCCGGACGTGCGCGGGGCGGGCGTGTTCGAGTGCTCGGACCCGCTCGTGAACCGCATTCACGATCTCATCCGGTGGGCGATGGTCAGCAACATGAAGAGCGTGCTCACCGACTGCCCGCACCGCGAGAAGCTGGGCTGGCTGGAGCAGGCGCACCTGTGCGGGCCGTCGCTGATGTACAACTACGGGCTTGGGGCGCTCTACTCCAAAATCGCGGCGGACATGCGCGAGGCTCAGACCCCGGACGGCCTGATTCCCGACATCGCGCCGGAGTACACGGTGTTTCAGGGCGGCTTCCGCGACTCTCCGGAGTGGGGCAGCGCGTACATCATCGCGTTGTGGCAGCACTATCAGTTCACGGGCGACCGGCGGACGCTCGAGGAGAACTACCCCGGCATGCGCCGCTACGTGTCGTATCTGACGCGCAAGCTGAAGGGCGGCATCCTGGAGCACGGGCTGGGAGACTGGGCGGACGTCGGCCCGAACCCGCCCGGCTCGCACCATACGCCGATGGGGGTCACGGCGACGGCCACGCTGCATTACGATCTTGCGCTGATGGCCGGCATCGCCGGGCTGCTGGGGCGGGATGACGAGGCGGACGGTTTCCGCCGTCAGGCCGAAGACGTGCGCGCGGCGTTCAATGCGCGCTTCTTCAACTCCGACACGAACCAGTATGCCACGGGCAGCCAGACCGCGAACGGGATCGCGCTGTTCACGGGCGTTGTGGACACTGGGCGCGTTGAGGCTGTCGCGGCGAATCTGGTGAAGGATGTCACCGATCGCGGATATCACACGACAGCGGGAGATGTCGGGCACACGTACGTGCTGCAGTCTCTTGCGCGGGCGGGGCGGTCGGACGTCGTGCTGAAGATGATGCAGCAGACGGACTATCCGAGCTACGGGCATCAGCTTGCGCTCGGGGCAACGGCGCTCACCGAGGCCTGGGATGGGCCGGCGCGCGGGTGGTCGCAGAATCACTTCATGCTCGGGCACGCCGAGGAGTGGTTCTACAAGTCCGTCCTCGGCATAGATCAGGCCGCCGATAGCATAGCTTTCGGCAAGATACTTATACGTCCCGATACAGGTTGCGGCCTCGAGTGGGCGCGCGGCAGCTACGAAAGCGCGCGCGGGCCCATCGCGGTGGACTGGAAGCGCGAGGGCGACGCGGTGACGCTTCGCGTCACCATCCCGCCCGGCGCGACGGCGGCCGTCCGCGTTCCCGCTGGCGATGCAGCAGACGTTCTGGAGAGCGGCAAGCCTGCCGCGCAGGCGCCGGGCGTGACGTCGGCCGGCGCCGAGCCCGGCGCGGCGCTGTATCGCATCGGCTCCGGCAGCTACGCGTTCACGAGCCGTCTCTGATGCCCGCCTAGAACCATTCCTTTCGGTTTCGAACGTATGTTGCGACGAACTCCTCGTCGGACTTCGTGAGGTAGATAATGCCTTCCACGATCCCGATGATGCTGAACGGAAGCGCGGCGATACCGCACGTCAGAATTGAGCCCAGGAGCATGATGAGACCGGCGTTGGTGTAGCCGAGGATGAACTTGTGGATGCCCAGGCAGTTGAAAATAATGCCGCACACCCCGGCGGCGATGCGGTTGCTTGACGCACCGGACGTGCTGGCGCGGGTCAGCGAAGCCCCGCAGCTCACGCACATAACCGCCTGCGGCTGCGTCTGCTGACCGCACATGTGGCAGTATGCGCTTCCGTTCATTGGATGCACACCGCACCTGGTGCACGCTACAGCTCTATCGTCCAGTGAGTTAGAGCAGTTTCGGCAGAACATGTCTTTCACCTGTTTCCTTAGTGCAGACAACTGAGACAGACTGCGACCTGCTTGTACGCACTTTCTGTCTTGTCCTCCATGCTACTGCGGCCAGACGGCGTTGTTTGCAGCATCGCCCGCTGCAAGACGAAACTGTGCGGCAGCGCACCCGCGCATGACCCGGCGTTCAGGCGTGCAGCTTGCCGCTGCCGCCCCCGATCCTCACGAAGACCGCGCCGTGCCTCGGAACATGCGCGCGGAAGGCGTCCGTGTGTTCGCCGAGGTCCCGCCGCAACCAGAGGTCCCGGACGGGCTGCGGGCCCTCAAGGCCAAGCGCATCCCACAACGCGGGCACTTCCGCGCGTATGCGACACCGGCATTCTCTTACTTGTGTGGTGGCTGCGCCCGAGGGCTTGGTGCGTCCAGGGCCGTGGCGGTCAAGCCCGGAGCGGGCTCGACAACCACAATGTCAGCCTGGTCGCGAGCCAGCAACGTGTTCACGAGTGCCCCGGCGTAGTACTCACAGCTAGATACACCAGTGACGACGACGTGCGGACCCGGCGCGGGCGCCGACAATCCGGAAGCATCCACATACACGCCCGTCACACCCGTGCCGTCCTCCACCCGGCAACCGTCATCTATGTAGAACCAACCACGGCCCGCAGCCGTCACGCGCCCCCACAACCGAACGAGAAGCCCGACGTTGTTGAGACCATGCCTCCCGGCCACACCAATCTGGCCGGATTGTGGATAAGGTGCCCAGTGCCAACTGGAGCCGCCAAGGACGCCGGAGCGGATTCCCAGGGGTTGAATGGCGCCGGTCCCGGCCGCCACGACATGCGAGGCGTCCAGGTACCGCTCCCCGTTCCCGTTCATCTGCATAGTGCCCGCCACATAGACCCTCATGTCTCGGGCCATACTGTGCCCGGGGCTACGCACACGAAGGCCGCACGACTGGTCGTCTGACTCAATGTAGAACACGTCGGCAAATGCCGCCGTGACAGTCGCCAGATTCCAATCACACCCCACCACGGTATTGGTGCCCTTGAGCTTCATATCCGAGACTCTCATGTTTCCGGGAATGTGGATGCCAACACGGGTCTGGTCGGTTGCGCACCGTGATCCCGCTACGCGCAACAGCATCTCGTCGGCAGTGCTCGGAGGTACGCTGAAGCCGAAGCTTCCGCTGTTGGGAGCCGCCGGGTGGATCGGCGACCAGGCTGCCCCGGCGTCGGTGCTGAAGTCAATGGCACAAGTCGCCCCCGCTGCGAGTGTGTACGTCCAGGACAGGCTCTGCCCGGAGCCAACGTCCCACACCGGGGTGTCCAGCGGTGCTGTTATCTGGATGAGCGGGGCGAAGCCTACCGCATCAAGATACACAGGTGAACTCCCTCCGGAGTTGGCAACGTACTCCCAGCGGAGAACGTGAGGGCCGGCTGAGATCGGGTATGACCAGCCAGACCAACCGTATGTGCTGTCCCAGGAGCCGTTGACAACGCCGTCAATCCTGAACTGAAGCAGGTCCGCGTCGGCATCCTTGCGAACGTGGAACCCGATGAAACCCGCGCAGTCGAGGTCCAGAGCCACTTCCAGGGCCGAGGTGGCATCCAGGGCGTAGCGCGCCGCATTGGCCCCACGGTAGCCCGGGGCCGTCGCCTGCCAGCCCGAGCCCACAACCCACGGCCATCGTGCGAAGCCCTGCTCGAAGTCCTCGTCCTGACCCCAGATCGTGATGGCATCCACACTCTGGCCTGCTCCCGAAGTCAACCCATTCGGAACAACGCGGACCCAGCAGTTCGTCGAGTAGATGTTGGGAATTGTCCAGGGATAGGTGCGCACTGCGCCTGGCGCTCCGGCATTCGATGCACCTGTCGTGACCGTCTGCCAGTGATCGCCATCTTCGGAGTACTGTATGGTTGCCGTGTCGCCGACATCGCCGTACGACCGCCATGTGACCTCGGCGACATCCCCTACCAGCCAGCACTGCTCGCGTCCGGTTCCCGCCGGATCCGTGCCATTGGGTTCCATGACAATCACGCCAGTTCCGACCGGGAAGTGGAAAGCGTCGAGGTAGATGCTCAATGCGGCGCAGCAGTTGTCGGTTGCCTCCCAGGAGAGCTCATACACCCCCGGGTCCAGCGCCTTCGTGTACGGCTTCGTGAACTGCGTGACGCCGTTGATCTTGAAGCTGAACACGTCCGTGCTGCCGCTCGTCCTGTAGAAGAAGCCCACAAAGCCAGCCTGCTTCACCTCGAGCTTGAGTTTCAGCCAGCGGGTGGTGTCGCCAGCGCCATACAGGCAGTAGTCGCCGTGGGCCGCGCCGCCCTTCTGGACAACCCACGGCGCCGACGCGTAGTTCCGCCACGGCCACAGGCTCAGGTCGCCCGTCTCCAGGTCGTCCTCCACGTCCCAGATCATAAAGGTGTCAACGCTCTTTGCGGTGATAGCCGGCGCCGTCTCGGACGTGACCCTCACCAGACAGGCCGTCGAAGCGACCGCGGGAACAGTCCAGTCGTGGAAGTTGTCTCCCGGCGCATTGGGCACGCCTGCCGCGATCGGCAGCCAGTTCGCGCCGTTGTCAATGGAGTAATCCAGGCTGACAGCCTCGCCCGTCAGGCCGTAGCTCTTCCACCAGATCTTGTTTGTGTCGCCGGATATGAGCGCATTTCCGTTGCCGTCACCTTCCGGGTCCCGCGCGTCCGGCGAACAGACCAGAAGCTGTGTTCCGACCGGGAAGTGGAAAGCGTCGAGGTAGATGCTCAATGCGGCGCAGCAGTTGTCGGTTGCCTCCCAGGAGAGCTCATACACCCCCGGGTCCAGCGCCTTCGTGTACGGC
>JAGVUD010000542.1 GCA_019136435.1 Armatimonadota bacterium
AGAGTCGCGTCGCGGCCCGGCGGAACGCTTGCGACAGGCCGCGAATGAGCGTGGCGCTCGGTGATCTGCATGCCCGAAGACAGAGCCGCGTTGTAGAGCGTGGAGCTGACCTGGCAGATGCCGCCCGCGACCGCCTGCTCCACCACTCCGCCCCTGATCATCTGCGCCTGCCGCCAGCCCTGTCCGGGCCCGGTGTCTCCCAGCACCGCCGCCAGCGAGAACTCACGCCCCGGAAGCACAACCGCGCCATCCAGACGCCTGGCCGCGCGAACGATGTTGAAGAGCTGCTCCGCGCCGCGGCCTTCCAGGCTTGTCGAATAGCCGCCGAGCGCCTGTTCGCTCGACGCCGACCTGAGGCGGCCCGTCACGAGCATCAGCGCCGCCGCGGCGGCCCCCGCGGCCAGAATCAGGAGCGCGGCCCGCGTGCACCGGTTCACCGGACGGTCAGCCTCTTCTCGGCGGAGGAGCCGAACAGCGACGGCGAATACATCGCGGTGACCTCCGTCGGCATCACGTGCAGCTCGCCCGGGACTTCCGCGCGCACGTCGTACTCCATTGTGCTGATGCCGCCCGGAAGGGTGCGCGAGAACAGCCCCACCTTCTCGTCGCGCACCTGGATCCCCGACCAGCGCCAGTTCCAGTTGCGCTCGCGATTCACCACCTCGAATCCGCTCGGCAGCGGGCTGTCAATGAGGACGTACGAGGCGTCCGCGCTCGACTTCACCTTCAGTTGCACCCGAAGAACCTCGCCCGCGCGCACCGCGCCCTTCAGAGGGACCACTTTCTCGGTGTATCCGCCGCCGGAGTTCTTCACGAGCTGCACCTTGCCGTATGATCGCTCCACGCTGAAGTAGCCCGGTTTCGCCGGGACGTCCTCCTGACCCGACACGTAAGTGAGCAGTCCCGTCCAGTAAACCGGCCCGGCGCCGCTCTTCGTGACCGAGATCTTGTTGACGCCCCGCCGAAGCTGCGATGGGGGGATGACGAGGGTCTTCGGCGGCTTGAAGTAGTCTTCGCGCGTCAGCGACACCCGCCCGGCCGGGCGGCCGTTCACGCTCACCTCGGCGGTGCTGGGCACGGGCTGCATCCGCTCGAGATGCTCCAGCAGAGCCAGTATCGCCAGCGCCGAGTCGCGTGTGCTGTTCCAGTAGCCGCCGTCCCGCTTCGCCGCCAGATACCTCGTCACTGGCTCGAGTTGCTCCGTAGAGCGTCCCGCGCGCGTCAGCGCTCTGAGTGCCATGGCCGTGGTCCCTGCGTCGCTCCAGTAGTAGCGCGTCTCCGCCGACCGCCAGAGGGCCATCCCCGAGTTTCGGGTCTGCCGCGACTCGAGCATGCGCGCGGCGGCTTCCAGCTCGGGTTTGCGCCCCGTTTCCGCCGCCGCCAGCCCCATGCACGCAATCGCGACGTTCGTCATCTCAGTGCGGCGCGCCCAGAGCGGTTCGAACCGGTCCTGGTCGCCAGCGCCCGTTGCAGCCGCCGCCATAAGGGCGTAAGCCCGGGCCTCGAGGTGTCCCAGATAGCCCGGTCCCGCCTTGGCCCAGTCGCGCTGCTCCGGACGCGGCGGCAGTTCCTGAATCGTGTGACTGCGAATCCACGCCGCCGCCCGCTGGAGCATGTCGTCCGGAATGCTGGCGCCCGCCTTGCGGGCCTCGACCAGCCCGATGAGCGCGTACGCCGTCATCGCCATGTCCGCTTCCGGCTCGGTGTACCACCCCCACGAGCCGTCCGGGTGCTGCATTTCCCGCAGCCTCTTCACTCCGGCGGCGATCATCCGCGGGAGATCCTGCCGGAGCGACTCCGAGATCGGCAGCCCGCCCTGTTCGGACGCCCGCTTCACCAGAACATCGGGCACGAACGACGAGATGGTCTGCTCCACGCATCCCCACGGATAGATCGCCAGGTACTGCAGCCCCTGCAGAATGGCTCCGGCGAACGAAGGCGTGATCTCGATCCGCAGAGACGCGCCCTCGAGCTTGCTTTCGGGGTCCATCGTCATGGACGCCGTGGAGGAGGGCGCGGCCCTGCCTCCGGCCAGAACGGAAGCTCTCGCTCCGTGCGGGAACACCTCGAAGGGCATCTCGATGGCATCCATTGCCGACCGGTCCGTGGCAATCGCTTCGGCTGTGATGCTCGCCGCGCCTGCGCTTGCCGCCTCAATCGGCCAGGTGAGCTTCGCGACACCATCCGCCGGGACGTTCGCCACGCGGGAGGCGTCGTCTTTCAGAACGATGCCCTTCGCCTTCAGCCGCACGTTGACCCGCCGTGTCTGCCCCGTGTAGTTGTGGACAATCACGCCCAGCGTCTGCCTGTCGCGCTCTCTGAAGAACCGCGGCGCCTGCAGCCGCACGATCAGGTCTTTCGTGACAAGCACCTTGCTGATAGCCGATCCGACGCGCGTGTCCGCCGTCACCGCCCGCGCCGTCGCCCGCCAGGTCGTCAGGTTGTCCGGCATTACGAAGCTGACGCGCGCTTGCCCGCTGGCGTCCGTGCGGATGTACGGGTTCCAGTACGCCGTGTCCGGGAAGTAGCGCCTCACCTTCGACTCGAACTTGTCGAGCCCGCCGTAGTAGTAGCCCTCGCCACCGAACGCAGTGCTGACATTGCTCTCACGCGGGCCCCAGAAGTAGCGCTGAATATCGGGAGTCGAGTCGTTCCGCAGGGCATAGATGGACTCGTCCACCACGCCGAGCGAAACCTCTGCCGGCACCCCGCGCCCCTGACTGTCCAGGGTCTGGACGGTGTAGTTCGCCGTCTCTCCGGGCTTGTAGCGCTTCTTCGCGGCTTCCACCTTCACCGTCAGGAGCGCATCCTCGGGCGACACAGAGATGGCCGCCTGCTGCGATGCCATCCTGCCGTCCCAGACGAGTGTGCAGACGATGTTGACGTTCGGGAGGTATTCGTCGCGAACCGGGAACTCCAGCGTTTGACCGTACCCCTTCATCTCGATCACGCGCGCGTCGAAGAGAGTCTGTCCTTCCACCGTCAGCAGAATGGTGGGGCCCAGCATGGCGGTGTTGATCAGAATCCGCGCCGTGTCGCCGCGCCGGTACATCTTCTTGTCCGCGGCAACGGTCAGCGGGGTGTCCGGGCGCTGGTTTTCGTAGACCTCGCCAACTTCACTCGCCACATACAAGCCGGCGGTTCCGCGCGCAACCCGTCCGGCGGGGTCTTTGCCCGTAAACGTCACCTCAACATAGCCCTCGACGTCTGGTTGCCATCGGAGCACGCCGCGCCCGTCCGGCCCGGTCGTGACGGTCAGTACCGCGGCCTGGTTGCGCTCCTCCGAATTCTCCGACCAGGACACCCTCTCGATCTCCGCATCAAGCGTCTTGTTCGGGGCGGGCTTGCCGTCCCAGTCCATCGTCTTCACGTCGAAGACCGCCTCCGCGCCGGGCTTCACGATATACAGCCGCGGCTCGGCCTGAATACGAAAGTCCGCCGGAACCACCAGCGTGTCCGCCCTCGCCACGACCTCGCGCATGGTCGCATCCACCACGCGCGCCTCGATCGTGTAGCGCGAAGGGTCCTCCACACCCGGGGTGCCCAGCTCTATCTGAAGCTCCCCGTTTTCGTCCGTGACGCCGCGCCCTTCCGTCACGACATCCCCGTATCCGCTGTATGAGTAGCCGTAGCCCTCTTCGTCGTCCTCGAACCACGACTCGTAGTCGCTCTCATAGTCCCAGAAGTAGTACTCGGAGCTGTACACGACGTAGGTGACCTCGGCGCGGGCCACGGGCGCCCCGAAGTAGTAGTTCGAGCGCAGAGTGGCCTTCAGCGGCTCCCCGCTTATGTGGTAGTTCTTCTTTATGCTGAGGCTGGCGGCGTACTCCGGCTTGCGGTACTCCTCCACCGAGAACCCGGCGTCGTAGCGCGCGCCGTCCATATCCACCGTGACCGAATACCTTCCCAGCCGCGCATCCTCGCCGATGGTCCATTTGCCGTCCGCGGTTCCGTTGGAGTTCGTTGTGGCGGGGATGCTGGCCACGGTCGCTCCTTCCGGATCCTCGATCTTGAACAGCACCGGCCCGCTCGAAGCAACGTCGAATCCGCCCGGCTTCTGCTTTCGGAAGATGCCCTTGAAGCGGACGGTGTGGCCGGGGCGGTAGATGGGACGGTCGGTGTAGATGAGGCTGTCCCGCCTGGCTTCGGCGTAATGCCAGCTCCGCGCGATGACAAGCGAGCCCCCGCTGCGGACAAGAACGACGATCTCTGCCTCACTGCCAAAACCCGCCCGGAAGATGCCGTCGCCGTTCGCCACGCCGGACGCGATAAGGTCGCCTTTGCTGAACGCCTCCACCGAAGCTCCCGGCGCCGGGGCGCCGTTCTCGCTCTTTACGCACCAGACCACTATCTCGTCGCCGTCGCGCTTCACGACCGCGCTCAGGTCGGTGACGTTGAGGGTCTGGCTGGCGGCGACCTCGCCAACTCTGACGATAGCGATGTAGGTGCCGGTGCGGTCGAGCGGCGGAGTGCCCGGCTCGCCCAGGAACCTGCCGTCTCTGTCCGAAGTGCTGTACGTCCGCTCCCACGACCAGACCGGCTTCTGCGAGCCGTTCAGGAGACTGGCGGCATCGCCGTCCGCCGGAGCCTGCCCCGTCTGCGCCGATGCAAGGTCGTAGGGGTAGATATCGAACCTGGCCCTGGCCTCGGGTTCTTTGCACGTCCCGCTGAGGGACAGCCGCATCCGCTTGCCGGGCATCACGGTCTCCACGATGGCGTAGAGGAATACAGAATCAGGCTGGGGGTGCAGCACGATATCGGGTGCGGTCAGAGTCTGGCCCTCGTGCAGCGAGCCGCTCTCCTGGCTGCCCTGCGTGAATCCTCTGCGCATGGCCGTGATCTCGTGGTATCCCACCGGGATGCGGGCGGCGCGCCAGAAACCGTCTTCGTCCGTCAGCACCTCGCGACTATCGTCTTCGTTCACGTCGGGAACCGTGACATAAGCCCCCGCGACAGGCTGCCCGCTCGCATCCACGACGCGGCCTCGCAGGGTGCCCACGCGCGGCTCTCCCGCAACCGTAATCGAGACCATTGCCGCTGTGATCCCTAGCGCAAGGACTACGAGAAGAATGCCGGCCAGCGGCCGGGACTGCCGTGTGTCTCCCATGCTTTCCTGATCATCCCTTCCCCACGGGGAACCTTCCCCGCGGATCCCTCTTTTCCTGCGGCAGCCCGCGTTCCGCAGGAAGACAGCTCAGTCAGCGCGAACCCTTACTAACGGGTAATGCCATGGCGTTCAGATTCCTGCAAGTATCCGATGTTCACCTCGGCTCAAGAGTGAACCTGCGCTGGCTGTCGCAGACTCAGCGCGACGACGTCGCCGAATGCGTCAGCGCCTCGTTTCGCGCGGCGATGACTCTCGCTCGCGAGCGCGAAGTTCACGCCGTCCTGATACCCGGCGACCTGTTCAACGACGACGGGGTAGGTCCCAATCACGTCTCGTGGGCGGTGTCCTGCCTCCGCGCTATCGCGCCGATCCCCGTCTTCATTGCCCCCGGCAACCACGATCCCTGCTGGCCGGGAAGCCCCTACCACGCTGGCTGGGCCGAGCGGTATCCGGAGATGGCGTGGCCGGACAACGTACATATCTTCACCCGCCCGCACTTCGAAACCTTCACGTCCCCCGGCGGGGAGTTCTGCATCACGGGAATCGCGCACACGCGCGCCGGCACGATGAGCGAAAGACTGATCGCCGGAGACATCCCCCGCGCCGATGCCGCCGCGCGCGTGCTGCTGTTTCACGGGTCGCGCGAGTTCGAGGGCGCGCCCGGAAAGGAGAAGACCCTGCCCTTCACCGGCGCCGAACTCGAGCGGCAGGGCTTCGACTGGGCAGCGATCGGGCACTACCACGCGGCAGCGCTTATCGAGAACGCGAATGGGGAGGTCATCGGCGGTTACAGCGGCTGCCCGCAGGGGCGCGGGCTGGACGAGTGCGGCGAAGGCGTAGCACTCGTGGGCACGGTGGAGGATGGCCGCGTCGAAATCGAGCCCGTCCCGGTGTCCGCGCGCCGTTTCTGGTCGCTGGAAATTCCTGTGGACGGCCGGGGGCTGCCCGAGGTGATGGAGGCGGTCGAGGCGGCGGCTTCGGCGGCGGCGGATGAAGACCTGGTGTACGTGAAGCTCACCGGGCGCGCCCCCCGCGAACTCGACTTCACTTTCCCGCAGGGCTTCCTCAGCCGCCTGTTCGCTTTCCACTGCGACCGGTCCGCTCTGATGCCCGACTACGACCTCGACGCTCTGGCGGCCTCTGACGGGCTGCCGGGGCGGTTCGTGCGGCGCATCCGCGAGATGAGCGCCGCCGGCCCGGCGCGGGCCGATCTCTGCGAAGCCGCCATCCTGATGGGGCTCGATGCCATCCACGACAGAACCGTGAGTTTCCCCGATGAGAATTGACAGCCTTCGGATACGTGGGTTCGGAACGCTCTCGGACCGGGAGTTCACTTTTGGGCCCGGGCGCGCCGCCATAGTCGCCGAGCCGAACGAAAGCGGCAAGACGGCGCTTGTGCAGGCGATCATCGCCGCACTCTACGGCCTGCCCAAACAGCGCGCCAGCAAGAACAACGTCCCTCTGCGAACCATCTACGACCCGTGGGACGGGGGCGCGTTCGGCGTCGAGGCGACGGTTTCTGTCCATGACAGGCAGGTGCACCTGATCCACGATTTCCGCACCGGCCGCTTCCAGGCGAAGGACCTGACCAGCGGGGCTGATCTTACGGACGATCTGACGGACGAGCCCTCCCGTGAGTGGCTGGAGATAGGCGGGGACGATTTCCGCCGCATCGCCTGTGTTTCGGGCAAGGAGCAGGCGGCGCTGTCGGAGTCGAGCGAAATCGTCGCGCGGCTGGAAGAACTGCTCTCGGGCTCGGACGTCGCCGCGGATTCCGCCCGCCGGAACATCGAAGCCGCCCTGCAGAAAGTCCCCGGACATGAGGGAAGGTCGCTTCAGATCAGGACGGCCATCAACCGCGCCTCGGAGGCTCTGGAGGCGGCAAGGCTGCGCGTGGACTCGCTCGTTCAGGAGCGCTCGGACAGGGCGGCGGCGCTCGATGAGCTCGAAGAGCTGCGGGCGAAGCTGCCGGCGCTGGAGGCGGCCGTGGGGGATGCCCGGGCCGCCGGAGCGCGGGCGCGGCTGGCCGAGATATCCGAACGGCTGACCGCGCACCAGAATGCGGCGGCTGAGGTCAGCAGGCTCGAGAAGGAGGCTGCCGCGCTTGGCGGGCTGGAGGAGTTCCCGGAGGGCGATGAGCAGCGCGCCGCGAGCCTGTCTGCCTCGATCCAGGCCGCCTCGGAACGGGCCGGGCAGCTTGGCGCGGAGCGGGAACAGGCCCGCGAGAGTCTGCGCCAGACGGCCGCGGGTCTCGAGGCGATGGGCGGGCTGTCGAATGTCACGCGCGAGCAGGTGGACGAACTGCAGTCGCTGGCGGTGCTCGCACAGAAGGCGGAGGAGCGGCTCGCCGCGTCCGAGACGGGTGCCGCTGAGTCTGTGTCGCGCCTTCCGGGAGGCCCCGGCCATGCTGAGACGCTGCTCGGCGCCTTCGAAGAAGCGTCACCCCAACACCAGCAGGCGCTGGCGGCGTATATGGACAACGAGGCAGTCTGGTCTCCCGAGCGGACAAAGCTCCAGGCCGAACGTGACGGCATGGCGGCGGCGCTCGGGGCCATGCGCCCTTCGTCCGGAGCACTCTGGGCTATCGCTGCGGTTCTTGCCGTGGTCGCGGGCGGGCTGACCGGCGCGGGCTATCTTCCGGCCGCGGCGGCTGTCGCCCTGCTCACGCTGATTGTCGGCTGGAGGGCTTTTGCCGGGGGGCGCGCCGAGCGGGGGCTTCGCGCCCGCGGCGAGGCGCTCGATGCCCGCCTGCGCGACGGGCAGCTTCGCGCCGACGAGCTGCGAACGGCGGCCCGGAGCGCCGCCGCCGCGCTTGGGTTCGGAGACCTCGATCAGGCCTGCCAGGCAAGGCGGCAGTGGCAGGCGGTCAGGCCCGATCTGCTCAGGTGGCGCTCACTCCGCGAGGCTGTGAGGGCTGATCGCGAGGAATCCGCCGCCCTGCGCCAGCGGGCAACACAGGTTGCAGCGAACTACGGACTCGTGCTCGACCCATCGGCCCCGGTGTCCGGACAACTCGCCGATCTGCTCAAACAGGCCTCCGCCGCGATTGATGCGCGGGATAACCTCGACAGGCTGGAGCGCGGGCTCAAGGAACTCGAGACCTCCGCGGACCAGGCACAGCAGAAGCAGACCGAACTCTCGGCACAGCTTGCGCTCATCCTGCGAGCGGCGGGCATATCCTCGGACATCGCGAATGAGGAGGCCATGGAGCAGTTCTCAAGGCGCGCGGCGCAGGCGCGAAGGCTGCGGGTGATCCGGGCCGACCTGCTCCCGGCGGCCCGCGCGCGCCTTCTGCCCGAAGACGAGCACGCCCGGCTCAGCGAGGAGCGCGGCAAGCTGGAGCCCGATGTCCAGAACGCCAGCCGCGATGCCGCCCTTCCGCCCGTGGAGGCCAATGCCCGGCTCGAGAATGCGCGGACAGCCCTCAACCAGACCCGCGGCCGCATACAGGAGCTGTCCCTCGGGCTCTGGGAGACCCTCACCCGCGTCCGCCACGAACTCCCCGCCGCGGAGGATGACGTCCTGCGGCTCGAGGAGTACCTGGCGCGCGCCCATCGTTTTCAGCAGGCGGCCGACATCGCCCTGGAAGCGCTGGCTCAGGCGGGCTCCGAGGCACGGAAACTCTGGTCCGGCTGGCTGAACGACACGGTCACCGATCTGCTGGAGAGGCTCGATCTGCGCTGGTCCCAGGCGCTGTTCGCCGAAGACCTCACGTTCAGCCTCTACGACCGAAAGCGCGGGGCGTGGCTCGATGCTCAGCAGGCCGGGGCGCACCTCTCCACCGGCGCGAAAGATCAGGTGT
>JAGVUD010000167.1 GCA_019136435.1 Armatimonadota bacterium
CGGGCTGAAGCTTGCCGTTGACCTTCTCCTTGTAGAGATACACGCGGTGTAGCATCACGTCCTGCCCCTCACGCGCCGCGACCTCCACCGAGAAGTAAGACGTGGTCCGCACTTCGATGGCCGAGCGCGTGTTGTCCGTCCACTGAACGCCGCCCTCCGGCGGACCCCACCCCGAACTCACGAGCTTCACCTTGAGGATCGCTGACTTCGGGAACTTCGTCATGACGGCCTTCTTCGCAAGAGCGCGCAGCGCGTCGGCGTCCTTGCCCTTGTACTTCTCCGGCCTCATGAACACCTTTGCGGCCTTCTCGAGCTGTTCCTGCCGGATGAAAGCGCGCATGGCGGCGACGGCGGATTTCGCCTCGCCCAGCCTCGCATCGCCTTCCGGCAGCACCTTCGCCAGGTCCGCCAGCCGCGGGTCGGCTTTCTCCAGCCACTCCTGCTGCCGGAACGCATTCTTCACCGTGTACTCTCTGGCGGTGTCAATGAAGCTCTGAGTCACCCGGTCGCGGTTCGACTCCCACACCTGGACTCTCAGCTTCGTGCCTGAGTAGTCGCTGTACCCCTGAAGCTGCACGTCCGTTCCCGACGCCGCGATCTCATCAATCAGCGCCTTCGCCGCGAGATACTGAGCGTGGCTCGCGGCCAGGTCTTCGGGATACGTGGCCTCGGAACTGAACTGGCGGAACTGCTCCAGCTTCTTGAGCTGCTCCTCGGCGGTTCCCGCAGAGGCGCTCTGCTTGTCCTTTGCCTCGTTGTACCGCTTCTCAACCGCATCATAGCGGCCGCGG
Organism: Armatimonadota bacterium; assembly: GCA_019136435.1. Lineage (GTDB taxonomy): Bacteria > Armatimonadota > UBA5829 > DSUL01 > DSUL01 > JAGVUD01. Next base: position 792 of record JAGVUD010000167.1, read on the forward strand.
GCCGCCACGACGTCGGGGTGATCCCAGGACTCGCTCTGATACTCTTTGATGGAATCGAGGCTGGCTTTGGCCACGCGCAGCGGCTCTCTGGCCATGTGTGGGTTCCTGGCATCGAGTTCCGCCTCCGCATCCTTCAGCGACTCCAGGCAACGGTCCACCTTGAACTGCACGGAGTTGGGAAGTGGAGCGGCTGCAAGAGGTGTCGCGGCCTGGAAGAGCACCGCAAGCCCGACAATGAGCGCCACGAGCGCGGCGCCGCGAAAGTAGACGTTCATCTGATACCTCCCTTTCGAGCGGCGGGGGTGAACACAGACACCCCCCGCCATCGCTGTTGTTCGGGGCTTCTTTTCGCCCCGAACGCAGCGCGGGCAGCGGAGACGCCCGCGCATCGTCCGTCTGGAGCTGGCAGACGCTAGAAGAATATCTGCATCTGGCCCTTCTGCGACTCGAGCACCGGTGGAGTTGTCGAAACATTCCAGACTCCGAATGCCGACACGAACTGGCCCGGCAACAGGCCGTTATCGGGATAGTCGACCAGCACAGACTCACCCGACCCGTCGTTGACATAGAACCTGGAGGTCGACCCATCAACCGGCGTCACCCAACCCCACGTCTTGTAGTGGAAGCTCTTCGCCGCCGCCCTGACGGCTGCGTCATTCAGAAGCGTCTTGTTGGACATCCCGACGACGGGACTTCCAATGCTGATGTCGTCCCACGCGACATCACCGGACGTGGGGTCTGCCGAGCCAAGCGTCACGTAGTTCGAGGCCGCGGCGTCGAACCACCAGCCGAACTCGCCCTTGTTCTCGACCGAATGGGCAGCGTTCCAGACGCTCCACTTCACGATCCAGAGGCTGAAGGGATTCTCTGTGTAGGTGATGTCGAGCCGGAAGTGGTGCCAGCCCACTTCGATGGGCATGCCCGTGTCCACGGTGTAGAGCGACGCGTTCGGGTCTCCACCGCCCGCAATGCCATCGTAGTACTGAATCTGGTAGGTCGCGGCGCCGTTAGCGCCGATGCGGATCATGCTGTTATCGTCGTTGGTGTCGTCGCCCGCTATCCCAAGCATGCTGTAGTTCGGCTCTCCGGTATCCCGGAGCCAACCCTGAAGCACTATATGCCTGTTGTTATCCAGGTGGACCCATTTGCGGATACGCGACACCTGCCACGCGGGTATCGTGTAGCACTGCCCGGAGCCGTCGCGCCCCGGAGCAGAGATGATCCCCGAAAAGCCGGCCTGCAGGTTCCAGTCGCCATACGGAGCGGCTGCGCCAATGTCGTAACCCTCCCACGTCTCGGACCACGAAGGCAGAGAGGCGTTAGCACAGTCCGGAACAAGCAGAAACAGCAGCGCGATCAACGCGTAGATAAGTCCCAGTCTCCTCATTTGTTTCCCCCCATCTGGCGAGCTCAGACCTCACCAGACTCAATCATACCGCTCCGTGGCTCCCAACGCAAGCCTGCTTGTGCAGCGCACAAGGAGAAGACGTGGTCAACGAAGAAGGCTGACTGCGAAGACAGATGCTCCGCCGCGGATATCTACAGTTGCCAGAAGGGATTACAGCGATAGCGCCGTACGCGGTCTCGGGTGCGCTGCTTGCGATCGCGTTTCCGCGGGCCAACCAGTCTGCCATCGCCTGGTCTGTCCTTGCGCCATTCTTTTACTGCATCTACCGGCTGCCGTGGAACCAGGTTGTTATTATGAGCTTCGCATTCGGCGCCGGGTTCGTTGCGGCGCTCGTCTGGTGGGTTGGCTTGTTTGGCGCCCTGCTCCTCATCCTGCTGGCGACGCTGGTCTCGTTGATCTTCTTCGTGGGGTTCGCGGCGCTGGCCAGGGCGCTGGGTTCGGAACTCGGGCCGTGGGGCAGGTTGTTGCTGCTGCCATCGCTGTGGGTGTTTGTGGAATGGCTGAGCTCGCTCTGGATAACCGGTTTTCCGTGGTGGAGCATCGGCACTTCGCAATACCGCGCACTGCCGCTGCTGCAGATATCGAGCGTAACCGGTGTCTGGGGTGTCTCATTCCTGCTGGCGCTATCGAATGCGGTCATCGCCAACGCGGTGGTGTCATCGAATCGGAGAATCCGGCGCCGCGTTGTTGTGCAGCAGGTGGCGCTTGTGGCGGCGGTAACAGCGGGGCTGTGGGCGTGGGGGGCAAGGGCAATGGACGTCTATCACCCAGGCGGCAGGAGCCTGCGCGCGGGGGTGATACAGGGAAACATCCCGCAAAACGTGCCGCACGACCGCGATTACGTCGAGCAGGTCTGGCGCACCTATGGCGATCTCACAGCCCAAGCTGCAGACCAGGGCGCAGAGTTCATCCTGTGGCCGGAGGGCACGATTCCCGGACGCGTGACGCGGAATCCGGTGCTGCTGGGCAAGCTGGAGACGATTGCAGGCAACTCCGGCGATGTCCGCCTTCTGGCGGGCGGCCGCGACGAAGGAGAAATGGGAGAGGTCTACAACTGCGCGTTTCTGGTGGGAGCCAACCGGGGGCTGCTGGGCAGGTACGCAAAGGTGCATCTCGTGCCCTTCGCTGAGTTCGTGGTCCTTCGGAACTACCTCCCCAACCTGACGAGATACCGTGTGCTGCCCTACGATGTCTCGCCGGGGCAGGAGGTCAACACCCTCAGCGACGGCGCGGACAGTTTCGGCGCGGTCATCTGCTTCGAGTCCATCTTCCCGCAGATCTCGCGCCAGCTTGCCAGCAGAGGGGCGCAACTGCTGTGTGTTCTCACAAATGATGCCTATTACGACCGGACCGCGGCGGCCGAGCAGCACCTGTCGAAAGCAGTCTGCAGGGCAGTTGAGAACAGAAGGTTTCTTCTTCGCGGAGCATCAACAGGCATATCCTGCATCGTGGACCCGTGCGGCCGGATCATCGCAAGAGCGCCGCTGCGAGAGGAGAAGGTGCTGACAGGCAGCGTCACGCTGATTGCTGAGAAGAGCTTCTATACGCAGCACGGCGACTGGTTCGTCTATGTCTGCATGGCGGCCGCGGCGATGCTGGGGGCTATTTCCCTCCGTGGCGCGCGAGCAAGCCGGCCACGGCCTGCTTCCCGGCGATGAGGGCCGCCCCGCGCGGCGTCGTGCGCGCGGGGTATATGCCCGCCGGGGTCTGTACCTGCCCGGATGTCCGGGCATTGACCGCGGCCCCACGCCGCAGCAGGAGTTCTGCAGCCTCCGCCCGGCCTTCGGTGGCTGCAACGTGGAGCGGCGTGTATCCGTTGCTGTCCGTCGCGTTCGGGTCTGCGCCCGCGGCAAGGAGCAGTTCCGCGATATCAGCCCTCCCCTGCCCAACCGCCCAGTGAAGCGGCGTCATGCCCGGCTTCGTGTCCTTCAATTCGAGGCCAGCATTGTGCTTTACCAGCAGCCGCACAACGGCGGCCGAGCCTCCAAGAACGGCCGTGTGCAGCGGGGTGGCTCCGGAGGCATTCCTGACGTTCACCTTCGCCCCGTGGGCGAGAAGAAGCGCGGCCATGTCTGTGTTGCCGAAGTACGCCGCCATATCCAGAGGCGTGCGCCCGCTTTCGCTGATGACGGCATTGACATCGGCGCGCGCGGTGATGAGCGTCTCGGCGACATCCCGATGCCCGCTGTAAACCGCCATGTGAAGAGGGGTGCCAGCCTTTTTGTCTTGAACGCTGACACTCGCGCCGCTTGCGATCAGGAGCTTCGCCATCGCGGGCTGTCCAGAGCGAGCGGCCCAGTGCAGAGGACTCCAGCCAATCGAATCTCTCGAATTCGCGAGTTCGGGTTGCTTGCGAAGGAGCGCCCTGACTTTCGCGCCATTCCCTTCGACCACGGCATCGCGTATCTGCCGCTCTGCGGGAGGCCCGCAGCCGGACGAGAGCGCGACAATCGCCAGGCCGAGCAGCAGCGCCAGATTGCGGATGGGTTGGATCGCGGCAGCATTCACGCCGCGATTGTAGCGCGACAGCTCCGGGGGTGGCAATCCACGATCATCCGGCAATGCGGCAGACTGCGGGCGGCGTTCCTCACAACGACGGGCCAGAACCAGATGAAGGGCCAGACGGCCTGGATATCCTGAGCACCTTCAGGTCCTCAGCGCCCAGATTGATAACGATCTGAGGAGCTCCGTCCTTCGTCTGGACGGCAACCTCGCGCCCCTCGAGCATCTCGAACACGCTGCCGTCCAGGCCGGAGTCCAGAGTAACCGTCCCCGACTGCGCATCAGGCGAAGGGTTGAAAACCGTCAGGTAGATGGTATCGCCTTCGCCGAAGCGCTCCAGCCAGAGGCCGGCGTTGGAGCAGGAGGCAGGAACGAGCGGCCGCCACCCGGCGCGGTTGATCTCCAGCACAATCGGCATATACTTCCTGTAGAACGGCCGCAGCACGGCGACGTTTGCGGGGTCGTCCCACTTGTAGATGCGGCTCGGATACACACCGTAGAACACGCAGCGCTTGAAGTAGCGTTCCTGCTGCGCCGCGTCCATCGCGCTGTACTGCAGAAGGCACCAGGGCTTCGATGCGGCCATGAAGCGCACGAAGCAGAAGTCGGCATCGGACTTCGGCGACCACCGATCGCCCTGGACCCACGACTCCTCACCGCCCATTGCATCCAGATACGGAGCGCCGAAGCAAGTGTCGGGCGCGCAGTTGCCGAAGACGATCATATCGCGCGAACGCGCCCACTCGGAGGCGCGCCTGGCGAGCGTTACGTGCGAAAACTGCTGCTGAAGCGCGGGTCTGCGCGCCGAGTCGAACGTAAGCGGCTCATCGGCATAGCGCCAATGCTCGCGCCGGTAGTTCAGGTTGTTCCGGTAACACTCCATCGTGTCGAGATACACCCCGCCCAACCTGCCCCGAATCAGTTCCGCCGTCTCGAAGCTTCCGTTCGTGAGCAGATCGCCCGTTTCGCCCGCTGCCGTAAGGCGGACATCATCCACCCAGACCACCGAAGGGTCTGGCAGCCAGGCATGCTGCCCGGCCCCGACGTGCACGGCAAAGGGCCGCTTCTCCGCGGCGATTGTGAAAGTGTACCGGCGCCACTGCGGCCCCAGATTCTCCATCTTGAAAGTGTTGCGCTGCCACTGCCCGTCTTCATACTGGAAGTTGACCTCCCATGCGACGGCAGTCCCGGCTTGTGGGACCCGTTCGCCCTTTGCGCTGAAGGAGAGCTCGAACGGCCCCGCGGACTCGCCTGTGTAGTAGAAGCGCTGGTCAATGCCGCGAAGGTAGTGCTCCCAGTACGTTTTCGAGCGCACGGGCGCGAGGCGAACCGACCGGCCGCCGGAGGCGCTGCAGGCGGTGTCTATTTCGACAGACGGCACCGCGCAGGTGCGCCGTGCGTTCCAGCCCTCGATCCACCACTGCCCCGGGACACGCTCGATCTCCCGCAAGATCTCCATATCCCAGGCCCCGCTGCTGAAGCTGGCGCCCTCCGGGGGCGGCAGGGCGGGGTTGGGGTTTACTATCATCATGTTCTCCTTCCGGCCGGGCTGGCGGAAGAAGTATCCCTGCGGGTTGCCCCAGTTGTCTTCGATGCAGCTTCCCGCATAGGCCGCGTATCGCATCCAGCTGTCGGGGAAGTACTCCGCGCCTCTCAGGCTCTTCACGCGGCCGGCGGTGATCAGCGCAGCCCGCGGTTCCATCGGGCCGGAGAGTTCGGAGCCGATTCCGGGCTGCTGCTGGTGGTGGTGAATCCAGGGCTCGGCGTAGGCCATGGAATACATCCCCTTCGAGCGCGCCCAGCCGAGGCTGCTGGCCGACTCGATAAAACCGAAGCCGAGGTCCTGGGCGCCACCCGGCACCCACTCGGGAGTGGTAAACGCCATCCACTGGCCTTCCCGCTCGACACGCTTGCGGAACGCCCACTCGAACATACCGTGAAAGCGGTCCGCCGCGCCGCGAAAACCCGCGCGGGCGTCGAACGCGAACAGATATGCGGTGAAGGAGGCGCAGTTGGCCCACCGGCCGGCGTCCGGCGACAGTCCCAGATCGAAACGGATGCGTAGCTCGCGCCGTGCGGCGTCGTACTCCGTCTGGAAGACGCGGGGCTCCGCAAGATCAACAGCCAGCGCAATGCCCCGCATGTCCTTCGACGCGATGCAAGCGAGAGGGTAGCGGTCGTCACAGCCGTCGCGCCCGGCGCCGTACCAGCGGTCGCCGCGCCGGTAGATTCGGCCCGGCTCGATGGTGCGGCTGCGGCGGACATCGTCGAACCAGGTTCCTCCGATGGCATCGAACGGGATGGCGAAGTAGGCGCTCACGGCCCGGTCCTTGCGGCGGTCGCTCCGCACGTGGCAGCGGATCTCGACAGAGGCGCCGTCCGGCTGATAGGTAACGACGCCGCTGAGGCCAGACTCCTCGATCCGGAACTCCTGATAGACCCGTGAGTCCATCTGGAAGCAGGGCGAATCGGGGGATGTGACGGAGTAGCGGGCCTCTTTCAGGGTAACGTCACGGAAGGCCGCCTCCCACTTCGCGTCACTGGCGGCGAGAGCAACCTCTACCTGCCTGACGGGGCGGTCGGGGCAGATGACGCGGCTGTTCCGCTGCCAGCCGTGGTCGTACTGGCCGAAATACGCCGACTGCTCGGGCATGGTCTGGCCGTCCGCGTACGTTGCGTATGCGTTGATCGCCAGGCTGGAGTTCATCCAGCCGCCGGTCTCGGCGCCGTTCTTGAGACGGCAGCTGCCGGAAAGCACCAGCGGCCGGGGTTCCTTCTGGTTGAGCGTGACGGTGCACCGCGGCCGGGACTGGCCAGAGCCGCTGACACGCAGCGAGCCGTCGCGCCCCACATCAGACGCGGGCACGCCCCATTTCGACGCGTCGGAGACGGGGGCGGCGAGAAGATCGGGTGCCCCCGGCTGCTCCACGACCTCCTCGAACCGCACCGCCGGACAGGCCGGGAATTCGAAGGCGGATTCCCCGGCAGAAAGCTCCGCAATGCGGCCCGTTTCGCGATCCAGCGACATCTTCAGCCCGTCGCCGGTCCACAGGTCGATTCGCCCGGGCGACTGCCGGATGTCAGACTCGTCCGCGAAGGCAACTGCCGCTGCCGCCGCGCAGAAGATGGCCGCCAACAGCAACACGCAGCTTCTCACTTGCCCATGCCGCAGACCAGGCCGCGCTTCACTCCCGCCCCTTCCAGATGCAGCGGTAGTTGAAGCGCCGGTTCGGGGCGCTGTCGCCGTCGGTGCACAGCGATATCGGGTCTTTCAGATCCTGCGGATTGTCCGCCCAGTGAAAGTCGAACGTGAAGCCGCCGCTTTCGAGCCCGAGGACGGAGCGCGGAATGGCAAGCTCAAGCCGCTTGCCGCTGTACCGGTACGGAACTGTGGCGGTCTCGGCCCACTTGCCGCCGTCCCAGCGCATCACGCTCGTCTTCTTCGAGTCCACGACCCGCTGATTGATGAGCAGATCGTAGCCGTGCCAGCCGGTCGCCGGGTCGCGGTCGGAGTCTATCAGCAGCAGCATCCAGTTGTTGTCCGTGTGAGGCGTCAGGCGCTCGCGCGTTTCGGCGTAGAAGCTGACATTCTTCGCATCAACGGCCACCTTGCAGGTGACGATGTCGTTGCGGCCGGAGGTGTTGGTGTAGTGCAGCCCGCCGTAGCCGTTGTAGTCGCGGTGCGCGGTATCGCCGATGGTGTCCCGGTATTCGGTCTTGACGGCCGGCCAGTCCCCAAAGCGCCCGTCTATCCCTATGGCCTGGTACCCCTTCAGTTCCGGGATGGGCCGCACGCCTTTGTAGCGGCGGATGTTCTGCGCCATCTGCATATAGTAGTTGTCGGTGTAGCCGCCCTTCATCGGCTGGATGCCGCGGTTGAACTCGGCGTTGTACTGGTCTATGAAGATGAAATCGCTCTTGCGGCGCATGAACTCGCCGTTGTGCGGATATTTGCCGGCCGTCCACTCGTTCCAGTCGTTGATGTAGAGGAACTGCGGATTGGCGGCGAGCGCCTCGTCCCAGCGCTGCTGAAAGTAGATGCCGTATCCTTCCGGGTTGGAGACCGTCCTGCGCAGCCAGGGCACCCAGGTGGGCACGGGCAGGTCCAGATCGTTCAACTCGGGCTCGCCCTTTTCGCGTGTCCACGACTTCCCGACCAGAGTGGAAGAGTGCTGCGCGGGGGTGACGGCGGCT
>JAGVUD010000119.1 GCA_019136435.1 Armatimonadota bacterium
GCGACAGCGGGTGCTGGCGGTGCAGAAGATGTACGCGCAGGTGGTGAGGCGCACGCAGGCTTCAGAGAGCAGGCTGGCGGCGTGGCTTGGCCGAACCGCGATGCACCCGGTGGGCGGCGTTGCGCTGATGGCGGTCATCCTGTACGTGGTATACAAATTCGTCGGGGTGTTCGGCGCGGGCACACTTGTGGGGCTCATCGAGGACGGGCTGTTCGAAAGATACATCAACCCGGCGGCGCGCGCTTTGTTTGCGCTCGTGCCCTCCGCGCTTGTGCGCGACCTTTTCGTCGGCGAGTTCGGCATCATCACGATGGCCCTCACTTACGGGCTGGCCATCGTCATGCCCGTCGTCTTCACCTTCTTTCTCGCCTTCAGCATTCTGGAGGACAGCGGGTATCTGCCGAGGCTGGCGGTGATGGTCAACCAGATGTTCCGTGCCATGGGCCTGAACGGCAAAGCCGTGCTTCCGATGATGCTCGGTCTGGGGTGCGACACGATGGCGACGCTCACCACCCGGATTCTGGACAGCCCGCGCGAGCGTACAATCGTGACGCTGCTTCTGGCGCTGGGAGTGCCCTGCTCGGCGCAGCTCGGCGTGATTATGGCGATGCTCGGCGGAGATATGAGGGCGCTGGTCATCTGGGGTTCGGTCGTTCTGCTCGTGATGCTGGCCGTCGGCTACCTCGCGGGCAAGGTGATGCCCGGCAGGGGATCGGACTTCATCCTCGAGATTCCGCCCGTGCGGCCCCCGAAGATCGGCAACATCGTGAAGAAGACTCTGGCGCGGACGGAGTGGTACATCAAGGAGGCCGTGCCTCTGTTCGTGCTGGGAACCATAGTGCTTTTCGTGCTCGACAGGCTCAGTCTTCTGCAAGCGATCGAAAAAACCGCCGCGCCTGTCGTGACAGGCGTTCTCGGGCTGCCGGAGCAGGCCGCGCGGGCGTTCATTATGGGCTTCCTGCGGAGAGACTACGGCGGAGCAGGCCTCTCGGCTCTGCAGCAGCAGGGGCTTCTGGACAAGGATCAGGTGATTGTGGGGCTGGTTACGATTACGCTGTTCGTGCCGTGCGTGGCCAACTTCTTCGTGATGATCAAAGAGCGGGGCTGGAAGACTGCGTTCGCTCAGGCCGCGTTCATCGTGCCTCTGGCGGTCATCGTGGGTGGGCTGGTGAGGCTTCTGCTGTCGTCGGGGATTCTATGAACGAGCAGAAGTGCCATTTCTGCGGATATCGGTACACGGAAGAGGAGCTGCGGGACAAGTGCGGCCGTTGTCCTCTCGCCTCGCTGCACGCGGGCTGCGGGGCGTCGTGCTGCCCGAACTGCGGCATCGAACTGCGCATGAAATCCAGCATCGTCGAGATGGTTGAGAGAGTGGCCGCGCGCCTGAAGGCGGGCAAAAGGTGAACTGAGGGGTATCAGTCGTTTGGCAAAGAGCAGCGAGTTTCTGGATCATCTGCTGGAGCAACTCTGGATGGCCGAGGAAGACGGCCGGCCTGTCGTTCCGGATAGCACGACGGAGCACGGCGAGGTGTGCGGGCGCTCGCACTCGGACAGCGAGGAGCCCATCACCCGGGGCGGGTGCACGTTCAGCGATCACGTGGAGGACCTGCTGAAGGCGAAGTTCGTCGAGAAGCGGGAAGGCGAGATCGTTCTAACCGCAACCGGACGCGAGCGGGCAAAGCAGATGATCCGGCGTCACAGGCTGGCGGAGATGCTTCTGACGCAGGTTCTGGACATCGAACCCGGATCGGAGCAGGCGGAGGTCTGCGCCATGGAGCACACGATCAGCCCTCGCATCGCCGACAGGCTCTGCAGCTTTCTGGGGCATCCGCCGCAGTGCCCGCACGGCAGGCCCATTCCACCTGGCCCCTGCTGCGAAAGGCACGACAGGGAGATCAAGCCTCTGGTCGCGCCGCTGACCGAAGCTCGCATCGGCGAGCGCTACCGCATCGTGTTCATTGCCACCCGGCGCCACTCACGCCTGGACCGGCTGGGCGTTCTCGGCATCTACGCTGGGAACGACGTGCACCTGCATCAGAAGAAGCCTTCCTTCGTGGTTCGGATAGGCGAGACGGATGTCGCGATAGACACCGAGATCGCGAGGGACATTTTCGTCCGCCCGGCCTGAGCGCTTCGGCTACCAGCCGGTCACGTAGCCGATCTCCGCGCGGCTGGTGATTGCCGCCTCCAGACTTCCGTCCTCGAGGAGCCTGATCACCGACGGCTTGCCGTGGGCGAACGCCGGGTCAACCTCGATCTCGTGCCCCATCTCCTGCAGTGCGGTCATCGTCTTGATGGGTATGCGCGATTCGCACGCGACCAGACCTGGCGTGCAGCTCCGCGGATAGAACGACCCCGGGAAGCTCTGCACGGTCACCGTGGGGGCCTCCACAGCCTCAGCCGCCGTCATTCCGAACTCGACGATGTTGAGGAAGAGCTGCAGCGTCCACTGATCCTGCCCGTCCCCCCCGGGCGTGCCGAAGACCAGCCAGGGACGTCCGTCCCGCGTTGCAAGCGACGGTGACAGGGTGGTTCGCGGGCGTTTGCCGGGCGCATAGCAGTTGGCTCTTGCGGGATCCAGATAGAACATCTGCCCGCGCGTTCCGAGCGGGAACCCGAGGTCGGGGATTACCGGGGAGGTCATGAGCCACCCGCCGGAGGGCGTCGCGGAGACGCAGTTTCCGTGCCTGTCCACGACATCGAGGTGGGTTGTGTCCGCGGTGTGAGCGTCCGCGATGTCGGCAGCGGCGCCCGGAGGCAGAGCCGTGCTCACGTCCGGCAGAGGAACGTGCTCGCTGAGATCGCCCGGCCTGAGCCCCTCGGCGGCCTTGTGCGTATCTATCATCGCCCGCCGCGCGGCGTTGTAGCTCTCGGAGAGCAGCTTCGCCATCGGGACGCGGTCGAAGTCGGGGTCGCCGTAATACGCTTCGCGGTCGGCGAATGCGAGACGAGCAGCTTCGATGAGCAGGTGAAGGTATTCGACGCTCCCCTGCTCCATCGCCGCGAGGTCGAAGCCGGAGAGGATGGCAAGTTGCTGCAGGAAAACCGGGCCCTGGCTCCACGGGCCGCACTTGTGCACGGTGACGCCCCGGTACTGCAGGCTCAGGGGATCCTCGCGCTTCGGCTTCCATCGCCCGATGTCTTCGACCGTCAGGAAGCCCTTGTTGTCGCGGCCGGTGGCGTCGCGGCTCCGTGTGCTCGCGCAGAAATCCTGGATGGCCGCCGCCGCGGGGCCCTTGTAGAACCAGTCGAACGCCGCCTGCACGCCGTCGGCCCTGTTGATCTTGCGCGCCGCCTGGTTGCGCAGCCGCCTCAGGGTCTCGGCGATTGCCGGATACTGCACGCGGTCGCCCGGCTCGGGCGCCGCCCCGTTCCTCAGGAAGGTTTCCGCCGAAGAGCGCCACTCGTTCAGAAAGCGGTCGCGAGCCCCCGCTATTGCCTCGCAGAGCCGCGGGTATGCGGCGAAGCCTGTCCCGGCGAGATCAATGGCCGGTTCGAGCACGCGCGCGAGCGGCATCGTCCCGAAGTCGCGGAGCATAACGAGCCAGGTGCCGACATGCGCGGGCACGGTGGCCGGCAGCAGGCCATCGCCGGGAATGAGACTGATGCCCTGCTCGCGGAACCAATCGAGGGTGAGCCCCCGCGGCGAGGTTCCCTGTCCGGACACGGCCATCGTCCTTCCCTGGAAGTGAACGACCATCGGGCACTCGCCGCCGAGTCCGTTCTGATGCGGCTCGAGCACAGCGAGGCAGAACGCGACGGCCGCCGCTGCGTCTATGGCGTTGCCGCCGTCGCGCAGGACGTCGTGGCCTGCCATGGCGGCGAGGTAGTGGCCGGCCGCCACGGCGTGCGAGCGGGCGCGGAAGTTGGGACGGGCAATGTGTTTCGACATATCGTTCTCTTTACTGCCCGGCGGCGGCGAATCCTGCACGAGGCTTCGTTGATTGCGGAGGGAAGGGGTGCAACAACGGAGGTGGTTGTGCCCCGACAACGTCATGCTGAGCTTGACTCAGCACCCACCCGGGGGCCGGACCGTGGGTTCCGGATCAAGTCCGGAATGACGTGAGCGGGGCCGGAATGACGTGAGCGGAGTTCGGAATGACGCCGGCGGGGGCGCAATGACGTGGGCGGGCCGACCCGCGCGGAAAGACGGCCCCACCCTCTCGACCCCGAGATTGTGCTCGTCGAAGGCGGCCCTCAACTGCGAGCTTGTGGCCAGCGCCCTGGCGCGGGCAAACTGGCAGTCAGCCTGCTACTCCTCGTCCTCAGACTCGAAGAGCGCGCCCTGCCCCGGATCGACTTCGACAAGCTCCATGCACTCCTGAATCACATCGTCGTGCTGGTTGTAGTCGAGTTCTGAAACGAAGACAGACGCCTCGGCGGGCGGTATGTACGGGCTCTCCGACTCAGGGCGCAGGGTCGCGCCCACACCGCGCTCTTTCAGGGCATTGAGCAGGATATTGGCGGCGTAGGGAGGACCGCTGTAGATCTCCAGCATCTCTCCCGAGTCTTCGGCCTCGACCTCTTCGTCCTCCTCCGACTCGTCTTCGTCGTCGGGAAACAGGCTTTCGTCCTCATCTTCCAGCAGCTCAACACCGCATTCGGTGCACTCCTGAAATCCCTTCCGATACTCCGCTCCACATTCCGGGCAATAAGGCATGGCTAGTCACACTCCAGCGTCAGAATGAGCGCCGGCTCCTCTCCTCGAATGACGCAAAATAACTTACACAAACGATGTGATGTACGCAAGGGTTTTCGCGAACAGCGCGCCTCGCAGTTTTTCGGCGGACGCCTTTCGCGGCCGGGCGCGGTTGCGGTATAATCGCGCTGATGGGTGAGATCCGCGCCGGCAATCCGGCGCAGAAGGACAAGGAATGCAGAAGAAAACCCGGGGCTTCACGCTCATTGAATTGCTGGTGGTCATCGCCATCATCGCGATACTGGCGGCCATCCTGTTCCCCGTCTTCGCCTCTGCGAGGGAGCAGTCAAAGAAGGCCAAGTGCCTGAGCAACCTCAAGCAAATCGGAATGCAGCTGCACATGTACACGGATGACAACAGGGGCCTGATGCCGCTGGCGCGAGACCCCAGCGACGGCACCTACTGGGACGCGAAGACGGCTGTTTTGACGCCGATCATCTGGGACGCGATGATGCCGTACGCCAAAACGGCAAAGCACTGGCGCTGCGACAGCGACAAGGGATACTACACCAACCTCACCTTCCGGTACGTTGACGAAGCCGGGAAGCCGCAGGTCGGCAAGGTGCCGGGAACGCTCCCGACGGGCGTGCCCCTTTTCACGCCGCTTCACAAGATTCACAAGGGCGGGTCGTACTGGTTCAACACACGTCTGGGGACCGTGAATCTGCCGGGCGGGCAGAAGAGGCCGAATTACCCCTACACCGGCAAGCTGGAATCCATTCCAGAACCAGCCCGGATGACGGTGCTCTACGAGCCGGGGTACTTCCATTCGACAGATGCGCTGGCGTTCGTCGAGTCCACCCACGTTCGCGGAGACGCCCGCTTCTATGCTGTGGGGCGGACCCTGGCTCTGTTCGCCGACGGGCACGCGGGCGAGATGCCCTACGGCAAGTGGGTTACAGAGTCGTACGCGTACACGGACACCATCTGCGGGCCGTACTAGGTGTTCTGACGGAGCCACTCGAGCGTTTCGCGCGCATCTGCTTCTGATGCGGCGGCGCAGTCGTAGAAGACCATCTCGGGCCGCAGTTCGCGGTGGTAGACGCGGATGCTCGCGGTATCGCACGGCACCCACACGCTGACGCCCTTCGACTGAATCTGCTTCAGCAGGTCCATCCACTCGATGAACCGCCTGTTCCGTGCGCCGTGCACCCACTGGATGCAGTCGAGTCCGGGTATGCGGCACAGGTCGTCGAGGTGCACGAGACACTCCGGGCCGTCGAGGTGGTAAACGCAGTGTCCCAGAAACGCCGCCTCTTCCTCTAACGCCGGCAGCGCCCAGCGGCGGAAATGCTCGGGCCCGATGAGCGCGGCGAAATCGCACTGGATCGTGTTTGTGCGAATGGGGTGGTACGCCGGCACCCATCCGCAGGTGCCGGTCCCATTCATCTCCGCGGCGTCGTACAGCGCCTGGTAGATCGGGCGATAGAGCGCCCTCACATCGGCCATTGCGCGGTCAATGGCTTCGGGATTCTCGATGAGGTCCACGCAGAGGCGCTCGCCGCCGCGCATCGCCAGAAGAGCGTCCAGGTTCGAGTGCAGGTCGAGATGGGCGACAATCATGCGTCCCCGGAACTCGCGCGCGAGCACACGGCAAAACTCGAGCATCCGCGTCCACCACGCGCACTGCTCGTCCAGCTTCAAAGGGAGCGCCGATTCCCATTCTTCTATGCACGCCTGCGCCCAGCTTGTTCCGGTTTCGGCCGCCGGGAAATGCAGCGGAGCGCCCAGCCACGCAGCGAACATGTCCGGCCCGAAGCTGGGAGTGTAGGAGGGCATGGCCTCGCCGCCCCAGAAGACCGTCTCGGCGTGGGCAAGGGCCATGCGGGCCGCCGCTTGGAGATCGCCATCGGCTCCGGCCATATACGGAGGACGGGCGGCTGGCGCACGGCTATCCTTCGGAGCGCAGATGCGGCACAGGGGCCTGCCGATGAGATCGTGGTTCCAAAACGCGAGCCAGCGCTCCACCGCCCTGTCCATATCCGGTTTCAGTTCCAGCGCTGCCGCCGGGAAATCCATGCTTCGTTCCTCTCGCCGGGCGTGCTGCCGGACCGCCCGTCAACGCGATTGTTCTCCCGCGGCCGCGGCTTCCCCTGCGGGAGGCGGCAAAGTGGGGAACGTCAGTGCCCGGTTGTGTATAATGAGGCGAGGGGATCGTTCAGAAGGGATCGGGCGCAGCCGCAACTATGGAATGCCGTCACGAAGACGCAGTCTTCAACCTTGAGTTCAACCGCTTTACGGACGAACAGGGGATTCCGCGCAAGTTCACCGCGGACCTGACAATCTTCTGCCGTCACTGCGGATGCCGGTTCACCTTCGCGGACCCCGTGATATCGAACGATCAGGCGACTCTGAGCGCAACGATAGCCCCGGAAGAGCGGCTTTCGGAAACGCTCGACCTGCGCGACCTTTTTCTGCAGCGGCCTGACGAGGAATGATCAGCGCGTCTTGACGGCGGAAGAGCCCTTCTCCAGGCTTCTGACCTCCGCGGCGAACGCTTCCATGGATTGCGAAAGGTTGCCGAGGACCGCCGCCCACTCCCGCAGGTGCTGCCGGCCGCTTTGCGTGATGCTGTAGATGTGCCGGGCTGGCCCCGTGCCGCTGGTGTCCCAGTCAGAAGTAAGATGCCCCATGGACTCGAGGCGCTGCAGCGTGCGGTAGAGGGCTCCTCTGTCAATCTCCGCATCGGTCAGCGCGTGGCTCTGCAGGCTGCTGCCCAGCTCGTAGCCGTAGGCCGGACCATTGCGCGCAAGAAGATGCAGCACGACCGGCTCCACGAACCTGTACAGGTTGCCCATGGAGCAGGTGCAGGGGCGTTCCCTTCCGTGTCGGCGGCAGTGTCCTCTAGCCATTCAATCGTGATCTCCCTGGTGCATCTGAGTCCGCGTTGGCGCGCGAGCGCCGGGGGCGCGGTGTTAACCCGGTCATTATATCACACGGGCTATAGATGTGACTTACATTTATACGTGCCCGCCCTGACCGGGGGGCCGACCGCCTTGACACCGGACAGGGCCGGTTGTAAGATTCAGTTGCAAATCGCGCATATGGGCGAAGCACCAGTCAGACAGGAGACAAACAAGGGAGGTCACCCACTCATGATCAAAGACAAAATGCAGAAAGCAATGAACGAGCAGATCAAGCACGAGCAGGAGTCTGCTTACCTCTATCTCTCGATGGCCGCCTGGTTCGGCTCCGAGGGTCTTGAGGGCATGGCGAAGTGGATGCAGGCTCAGGCGGCTGAAGAGCAGGCGCACGCGATGAAGTTCTTCCACCACATCGAGGAGCGCGGCGGCCGCGTGGAACTGGCCGGGCTCAGCAAGCCGAAGGCCGAATGGAAGTCTCCGCTGGAGGCGTTCACCGAGGCCGACAAGCACGAGCAGTTTATATCGGGCAAAATCAACGACCTGATGGAGCTGGCGATTGCGGAGAAGGATCACGCCGCCAAGAGCCTGCTGCAGTGGTTCGTTGACGAGCAGGTCGAGGAGGAAGCGACCACTTCCGCCATCGTTCAGAAGCTGGAGCGGGCAGGCTCTGCCGGACACGCGCTTCTGATGATGGACAGGATGCTTGGCGCTCGCGAGTAGCGCAGGCCGCTGCTGAGCAGCAGTATTCACTGAGGATTTCGTTCCTCGCGGCGGTTGCCCGGCCCGCCTTCTCCAAAGCCGGGCGATTCTCTTTCGCTTTCCCGAACGACGTGTTGACAGCCGCAAGGGCTTGCGGTACACTGTAGGTGTAACTTGCATCTATCGCCCGGATAGAGCCCCGGTGTGTGCGGGGTAACCCACTCGCACCGGGAGTGAAAGGAATGAGATATCAATGAAAATCGCAGTTTGCTCGGCTGGTGAAGCGCTTGACTCCCCGCTGGACCCCAGGTTCGGCCGATGCGTCAGCTTCGTAGTGGTAGATGCGGACAGCCTCGCATTCGAGGCCGTCGAGAACACTGCGGCCGCCAACGCTCAGGGCGCAGGGATTCAGGCGGCGCAGTTGCTTTCATCACGGGGGGTTTCCGCCGTGATCGCGGGCAATTTCGGGCCGAATGCATTTCAGGCGCTTGCTGCGGCAGGCATCAAGACATACT
>JAGVUD010000262.1 GCA_019136435.1 Armatimonadota bacterium
GGTACCGCGTCGAGCGATCCGGAAGGAGTGTCGTGCCTGTCCTCGACGTCGCATCCGAAGGCGGCCTTGTCGTCGTAGTCGTCCGCGTACTGCCGCCAGGCAATGGTGATCTGCTTCAGGTTGCTCAGGCAGCCGGCCGAGCGTCCGCGTTCACGCGCTGCCGCGAAAACCGGGAAGAGGATTGCCGCGAGTATGGCGATGATGGCAATCACCACCAGAAGCTCGATCAGAGTGAACCCCGACCTGCGAAGTTGTGTACACATCATACGGCCCTCCCGCTCTCATCCCCCAAGACAAGCGACGCACAGCGCGAGGAGATGCGCATAGAAGATGAGCCGCATTGGATTCGAACCAATGACCCTCTCCTTAAAAGGGAGATGCTCTACCCCTGAGCTAGCGGCCCACAGCGCCTATTATATGAAATCCCGGCTCACGCCGCCAGCGCCTAGACGTCAACCATTATGGTCTGGTCGCGGCGCTCACCGACGCTGATGGCCCAGACCGGCACGTCCACGAGTGTCGAAAGCCGGTCAATGTAAGCCCGGGCCGTGGCGGGCAGGTCGGACAGCTTGCGCGCCTCCGAAACCTGCTGATCCCATCCGGGGAACTCCTCGAACACGGGCTCGGCCTTCTCGAGCACCAGCGTGTCCTGCGGGAACTCGGTGGTGCGCTCGCCGTTGATGTCGTACGCCGTGGCGACGCGGACGGTCGGCATCCCGGTCAGGACGTCGAGTTTGATGAGCGCCAGACGCGAGCAGGAGTTTATCTTGCAGGTGAAGCGGACGGCGACGGCGTCGAACCAGCCGCAACGCCGGGGGCGTCCGGTGGTCGTCCCGAATTCGGCGCCCTTCTGGCGGATCACCTCGCCCTCTTCGCCCTCCAGCTCGGTCATGAAGACCCCGCTGCCGACGCGCGTCGTATAAACCTTGGCGATGCCGATGACATCGTCAATCGCCCTCGGCCCGAGACCGGTGCCGATGGCCGCCCCGCCGGAAATCGGGTGCGACGAAGTGACGTAGGGGTACGTGCCGTGGTCTATGTCGAGCAGCGACCCGTGCGCGCCCTCGAAGACGATGCGGCTGCCCTTAGCCTCTTCCGAAGCGATGAGATGGCTCGTGTCACAGGCGAGCGGCGCGATCTGGCGGCCGAACTCGCCGTACTCGCGGCAGATGGCGTCCGCGTCCAGAGGCTGCCCGCCGAAGACCTTCGTGATGAGGCTGTTCTTGTAGCCGAGGACTTCGCGCACGCGCGCCGCGAAGCGCTCTTCGTCAACCAGATCGCAGACGCGCAGCCCCCAGCGGCCGTACTTGTCCTGATAGCAGGGCCCGATGCCGCGGCCCGTGGTGCCGATCTTCTGCGACCCGCGGTGCTGCTCCTCGAGCTGATCGAGCAGCTTGTGCCAGGGCATGATGATGTGCGCCGCGTTCGAGATGCGCAGTTTGGATGTGTTGATGCCGCGCGCGGCCAGCGCGCTGACCTCGCCGCAGAGGACAGCGGGATCAATCACCACCCCGTCCGAAATGACCGCGGTCACGCTGTCGTGCAGAATGCCCGCCGGCACCGTGTGGAACTTGTAGACTTCATCCCCCACGACCACCGTGTGTCCGGCATTGTTCCCGCCGTTGTAGCGGACGACAACGTCCGCGTTTTCGGAGAGAAAATCAACGATCTTCCCCTTTGCCTCGTCGCCCCACTGGAGCCCAACAACAACCGTAGCAGGCATTTGACTCTTGTAAAACCCTTTCGCACCTGTCGCGCGGGAAGCATGGACACTCGACCAGCTAAGGACCCTCATCGAAGTCGTGCGCACGGGTAGCTTCACGAAGGCCGCCGAGGCACTCTCGCTCAGCCAGCCTGCCGTCAGCGTTCAGATGCGCTCGCTCGAGCGCTCGCTGGGTGTGCCCCTGCTCGAGCGCAGGCCCCGGCACGTGGTGCCGACCGACGCCGGCCGCATTGTGCACAGGTACGCTTTGCGCATGGCGCGCCTGGAAGCGGAGAGCCGCGCCGAGATTGCAGACCTGAAGAAGCTCGCCGGGGGCACGCTGCGCGTGGGAGCGGGAGCGACCCCGAGCATTTTCACGCTCGCTCCGGTTTTTGCGGAGTACTACCGCCGCTGGCCTGCCGTGGAGCTTCGGGTGCAGATCGGGCGGACGGCGGATCTGGCGCGCGCGGTGCTGAGCGACACGCTCGACCTGGCGATTGTCTCGTCGGATGTGACCGAGCGGGCGCTCGTGCGGCGGCCGCTGTACACCGAGACCTGCGTCGCCATCGCCGGCCGCTCGCACCCGCTGGCGGAGCACCCGGAGATGGATGCTTCGCTTCTTACGGGGCATCCGCTCGTGCTGCTCCCCGCGGACAGCGGGTTCCGGCGTTTTCTGGAGAGCGCGCTTGCCTCCCGAAGTGTGCGTCTCAACACGGCGATGGAACTGGCCA
>JAGVUD010000337.1 GCA_019136435.1 Armatimonadota bacterium
GGCGCGCTGCTTCACGACCTGCTCTCGTCGCCGGACTATGCGCGGAGCATCTCCGAGCGCGCGCGCGTTCTGGGAGAGCAGTTCTCGTGGGATGCCATCGCCCTGAAAACTCTCGAGGTCTACTCCGGCCTGAAAGTGCAGGATGGCCGGTGCTAGTAGGTTATTTCGGGCGCTCGCTCGGTCTCAGGGGCGGCATCGGCAGATACGCGCGAGAACTTCTCGCGGGCATGGAACGGGCGGCCCCCGCAAACCAGTATCTGCTTTATACGAACCGCCAGCCGGACACTGAACTGGGCGCAAACACGATTCTGCGTGCAGGTCCGCGGCGGCTCGGGCGCGTGGGATATGAGCAGTTCTGGCTGCCCGCGCAGTTGATGCGCGATATGCCGGACGTCTATCATTCGCCGGATTACACGCTCCCGCTGGCGGCGCGAGGCAGCTTTGTCATTACGGTGCACGACCTGATCTACCTGCGCCACCCGGAGGGTACCTCCCTCAGGGCGCGGGTGCTTTACCGCGTGCTCACCCGCGCGAGCATCGCCAGGGCCAGGAAAGTGATCACTGTGTCCGACTACACAGCGCGTGAGATAGCCGAATACTTCCGCGTCCCCCGCGAGAAGCTGCGGGTCATTCCGCACGGCGTGAACCCGCACCTGCAGCGCCTCGCGGAGTCAGCCGATTCGCCCGCCGCACTCGCCAGACTCGGCGTCCGAAAACCGTTCGTCCTGTTCGTGGGCCTCCTGACGCCGCGCAAGGGTGTCCTCGAACTCATCGAGGCGTTCGAGCGAATTCAGCCGCAGACCCGGCTGGAATGCCTCGTGCTTGCCGGCAGCCCGGGCGCGGGATACGAGCGCATCACGGAGCGCATCTCCGCCAGTCCGGTTCGCGAGCGCATCCTTCTGGCCGGCCCGGCGGACGATGTCACGCTCGCGTCCCTCTACAGCGAAGCCGCCGTGTTCAGCCTGCCGTCCCATCTCGAAGGTTTCGGCCTTCCCGTGCTCGAGGCCATGCTCCTCGGCTGCCCGGTCGTCGTGTCCGACTCGTCGTCTCTGCCGGAGGTGGTGGGCGAAGCGGGGCTTGTCGCCCGCACCGGAGACGCTGTCTCGCTCGGTGAGGCAATCGCTCGCGTGCTCACCGAGCCGGGATGCGCTGAGGCTCTCGCAGAGGCAGGGCGCCAGCGCGCCGGGCTGTTCACATGGGAAAAGACGGCGGATTTGACGCTGGCGGTTTACGAAGAGGCGGCGGAGAGCCGGAGGTGAGATTCAGCCCCGGCTCAATCGGCATGCCCCCGATGCCCGAGCGCTCTTCTGTCTCCCGCGCGGGCTGTCATCTGGCGATGCTCGCGCTGCTGATCGTCATCGGCTTCGCCCTCGTCGGCGGCAGAGGGCTGGCCATGCGCTACCATGCTTACGGCTTCCTTCGGGTGCCGGAGACCGGGATGGTGGCTATCGCCGTCCTGGCGGCGGCTATCGTTGCGCTCGTGATGTGGAAGGCGGAGACCGGAGCGATTCTCGTAATCCTCCTGCTGCCGCTGATGGATATGTACAATCTGCCCTTCGCGGGGGTCAACATCAAGCTGAGCGACTGGGTGGCTGTCATTGCGATCGTGATGTTCCTCATCCGCCTGCCCATCGATCGCGAGCTGTCCGTGCCCGCCGGTCCCCTGCGCTGGCCTGTGCTCATGTACATCGCCCTCGGCGCGCTGTCGGCGGTTCTCATGGTGGGCAGGATGCCGCTGGACAGAATGGAGATGACGTCGGGCGGCCTCAACAGCCCTGTCTGGAGAACATGGACGCAGCTCGGCTGGTCCGTCTACAGCGCGCTCCTCTATGTTGTGGTTTACAGCGTCATCCGTACGCGCAGGACGCTGCGGACAGCAGTCGCCTGCATTCTGGTCTCCAGCGTGCTGGTCGGGCTGTACGCGGTGAGCGGCCAGAGGTACTGGATGGGCGGCGGATTTCGCATTCTGGGCACATTCTCCGAACCGTCCTACTATGCCGAGTGGCTGGTGTTTGTCATCCCGATCGCGCTGGCGCTAACCATGGCCAACCAGATCCGGCCCGGGAAGATCGTCCAGATTCCGCTTCTCCTGTTCCTGTTCGTCAACTTCGCCCTCACGCTTTCGGCGGGGGGTTACGTCAGCGGTCTGGTTGCGCTTGTGATGGTGCTCTACATCGGAGCGCGCTCGGGCCTCATCAAGGGCGTCACGGCCGGGCGATTCCTTATCGGGGTGGTTACTTTTGTGCTCATCACGCTCATCCTCACGATGATCGCCGTTCCGGACCTTGCGACCAGGATGGACGACCTGGTTGCGAAGATCACCAACCCGCAGGCCAGCAGGCACTCCGCGATGATCCGCCTTCGCGCCCGCCACGCTGCGCACCTGATGTTTCTCGACAATCCACTGTGGGGCGTCGGTCCGGGAAACTATCCTTTCCACCGCCTGAAGTACATCGCCGACGATCCCGAGGCTAACGAGTACGAGCTGACGCTGCGCTGGGACCCGAACAATCTGTATTACGAGGTGCTGAGCGAGCGCGGGATCGTCGGCGGCATCGCGTTCGCCTGGATATGGGTGGCGTACTACGGCGCCCTCTTCCGCGGAATCCGCGAGAGCCGGGATGACTTCACAAAGGCTGTGCTTATCGGGCTGGCGTCGGGCATGGCGGGTGTGCTGGTGGGGTACTGGGGTCACGCGAACTTCTTCCGCATCTTCGTGTGGGTTCAGTTCGGCATCGGCCTCGCGGCCGCGAGGCTCGCGCGCGAGCCTGTCATGGAGCACGAGATGGCGAGCCCGGGTGTTGTCGAACCGGACGAGAGGCTGCCCGCCGGGCGCGCGCTTCCGCAGTGGAACCGTCCGTACAGGCAGCTTGGGCCGGGACCCTCGGGAGACGCCGATTGACGCGCCCGCTCATTAGCGTTGTGATACCCGCGCACAACAGCCTCGACCTGCTGTGCGCATGCCTGCGCTGCCTCACCGCGCAGACCTGTCCCGCGGGCGATTTCGAAGTGATCGTCGCGGACGACTGCAGCACGGACGGCACTGCTGAGGGCGTCGAGCGTCTGGCGCCGGGGTTTGCCTTCCAGGTCAGCGTTGTGAGACGTTCGTCGAACGGCGGCCCGGGTGCGGCGCGCAACAGTGGGATACAGGCTGCGCGCGGGCAGATCATCGCTCTTCTCGATGCCGACACCGAGCCGGAGCCCGACTGGCTCCGGGCCGGGATGGCCGCTCTCGAAGGGCATGATATCGCGGAGGGATACACGGCAATCGGCTCTCCTGAACTGATTACGCCCTTTACACACCAGACGCAGAATACCGGGCCGGGCGGTTTTCCGACCTGCAACATGTTCTTCCGCCGCGAGGTGTTCGACGAGATCGGCCTGTTCGACACCAGGTTCTACGACCCGCGCACGCGCATTCATTTCCGCGAAGACAGCGAACTGATGCTGCGCGCCATCGAGCGGGGCCTCTCCATCGCGTGGGCGCCGGAGGCGAGGGTCATTCATCGTCCGCTCGCCCCGAGTTGGCGGCGGCCGCTTCAGCTTGCGAAGCGCTACCGCCACGACCGTCTGCTGCGCCAGCTTCACCCCGCCACTTTCGACCAGTGGATTGACCGGCGCAGGGTGGGCGCTTTCCGCGTTCCGCGCCTGCGCCAGAAGCTCTACTGGACGTATCTTGCGGGAATCGCCGCGTCGGCCGCGGCCGCGCTTGGGGGCTGGCCCGTGTGGCCGTTTGGAGCGTGGACGGCGCTGGGCCTGGCCGGCATCTGGTGGCTGCATGTCCGGATGCTCGGAAGACGGGCGTTCACTTCGTTTGGTTCGCTGCTTGCGGTGCCCGTGTGCGCCGCGGTGCCGTTTGTCTATCTGTTTTCGGTGATATCCGGCGTCCGGCTCCACCCCGCCCGCGATGCCCGCCCGCAGTCCTCCCGTGCAGAGGAGACGCCATGAAGGCCGCACTCAGCTTTGCCGCCGTCTTGTTTGTCGCCGCCACGTTTGGCGCCTGGGCGTCGCCCGGTGACAGGGAGGCCCAGATAATGCTGACCGACGGGGTGCGGGCCGCCGGAGGCGCCGGCGACGCGGCCTGGCTCACGTTCTACGGCGATGCGGACTCCCTTCCTCGCACGAGCTACGGGCTCGGCGAGTTCTGCTTCTGGGGGAGCGGGCACGGCGGTCAAACGAAGCTGCTGAAGGAAGCGAACATCCTGGGCGTGGGCGTGGAGCTTGGTTGGTTCGCCCTGCAGGGCAAGGAGCCAAAGACGGAGTACAACCTCTGGGGGCTCGAGGACCGGATCAACTACTACGCGAAGAACGGGTTCACCGTTGCGGCGCAGCTCGGATATACCCCGGGCTGGGCGAACGGCCTCCTTCGCAAAAGCTTCCCCCCCAACGAGCCTGTCGAGCAGGAGATCGTGGAGTTCGCGGGCGAGTCGGCCGTGCTTGCCCATTCGCCGGTCATCACGAACCTGCCGCTCTGGTACCCCGTGTTCGTGACGCCGTATCCCGTTCCCACCACCCGCCGCGCCGAAGAAGTGATCACAACGAACTTCGTGCCCGATCCGCAGTTCGACGAGAACAGTCCGCGCACATCGAAGTCGCCGATCATCGTCGGGTCCGAAGATGTGTGGGTGGACGAAGGCAAGGGCAAGGGCTGGGAGCGGTGGGAGCGCGTGGACAACATCTTCAATGCCCCCGACGGCGCAAAGGTGTACCAGATCAACCGGCTCGGCGTCGTGCGCTTCAAGCCGAAGAACGTCTGGTACCACGGCGTCGCGCCTGCCGATGGCTCGAAGGTCAAGATCTCGTACGACAGCATTGACACCAGTTACCAGCCCGGCGCTGACTACACCTTCGATATGATGACGGGGAAGCTCACGCGCCGCGCCGGAGAGATCACCGGGCACACTGCCGCCGAAACGTTCGATTCTCCAACGCTCAACAGCAAATGGAAGTGGATGAACCCGCCGCCGTCCTCATCCGTCAACAAGGACAGGTCCGGGCATCTGGATTTCGCGGTCAAGTCCATCCCTTCGGACGGGGTGGGGCATTTCCTCTATCAGAGCATCAGCGGCAGCGGCGACTTCAGTGCGACGGCAAAGCTCAGCCGATCTGCCCGCTACGACGCGAGCGCGCCCAAGCCGTTCGCGCACGCGGGCATCATGGTGTATCAGGACGAGCGAAACTGGTTCCGCTACGGACTCACCAACGACCAGGGCCGCCCTTACCTCACCCGGTGCGTCAACGGGGTCAAGACGTCGCGCGGCGCGGATGGCACGCTCGGTTGGATGGTGACCGCGCCCCGATACGTCACGGTGCGCAAATCCGGGAACTCGTACACTGTTTACACCGCCCAGCAGGCGGGCGCGGACGGCCCCGATGGAGGATATCAGGCGAGCCTCACCTTCGAGCAGCCCCTTCGCTACCCGCTGAAGGTCGGCATATCGAGCGCGGGGAACGACCCGGCGGGGGTCGCGGTTGATGAGTTTCGCCTCGACGTCCCGAGAATCGGCCCGTCGGCGAAGGTGGCTGTCTTCTACAACTACCTGCAGACCGACGCCTGGATCCGCTATGTCAAGGACGTGGTCGGTCACTTCAAGGACCGGATCAAATACTGGCAGTCGTGGAACGAGCCGGATATGTGGATGTTCTGGAGCGGCGGGCAGGAGCTTCACGCTGTCATGCAGCGGCAGTTCTACGATGCTGTCAAGTCGGTGGACCCCACGGCTTACGTAATCGGCGGGGGCTACGCCAACGGCGGAAACCACCACATCGAGACGGTGTACCGGATCGCCGGCAGGGACTCCTTCGACTTCGCGTCCTGGCATCCGTATCTTTTCAGCAACAGGGCCCCGGACGCGCTCGGGTGGGAGATCGCGGCGCACCAGCGCGCAAGGGACATAATGGCCAGCTACGGCGATGGCGGCAAGGAGGTGTTCTTCGGCGAGCTGGCCAGCGACAGCGGAGTGCTCCAGTGCGGCGGCGGTATGAACGACCGCAAGCAGGCGGACTACGGCCTGCGCATGCTGATGCAGTGCCGCGGGCTGGGGTGGGTGCGTTCGGTGCAGTGGTGGCCGTCGGACGGGGACCTTGCGCCCGTCGGAGAGAAAGAGGACGACCAGTACGGCCCGCACGGCGGCCTGTTCTACCATATGCGCTCCCAGCAGCGAGACATTGCGGGCATCAGCCGGGTGAACGGCAAAGTGACGCTGCAGGTCACCAATCACATTGACGTCGCCTTCGCTGTCGGCGACAAGATCACCGTCAGCGGCATCCCCGCGCCGCACGATTCGTTCAACGGCGACTTCGTTGTGTCAGGGATTGAAGAAGTTTTCAGCCCGATCTTTAACTCAAGCAAGAAGGTCAAGATCACCTATGCGCAGGACGGCAAGGGCAATGCCTCCGCCGCAGCACCGGACGGCAAACCCATCGGCGTCGTCAAGTCGCGCGTCGTGCCGAAGCCCGTGTACTGGGCGTACCGCAACCTGGCCTCCAACCGCGGCATCTTTTTGGACCTCTGCGGCTACGACAGCGAGAGCCGGATCGTCCCGGAGGCGGGCAGATACAGCATCGCCAGCGTTTCGCTCGGCGTGCTCGACAGGTCGCGCATCGCGTCCGTGCGGGTTCTAACATCCCTCACCGCCACCGATGCCAGTTCGCGGCCCGACCGCGTCGCCGCGCGCCACATCGGAAGTGCCGGGGCCACGCCGATGGTTGTGCGGGTGGATTCGGCGTCACGCGCCCTCAAGACCGAGGAATGGACGGTCACCGCGACGTCCGCCAAGTCGTTCACCGTCAAAGGTTCGGTCTCGGGGAGTCAGGGCGTCGCCACTGTGGGCGTCCCCTTCACCTCGCAGAACCGCCTTGTCAGTTTCACCCTGCAGGCGGCCGCCAAACCCTATGCCGCCGGCGACCGGTTCGTGTTCGAGACCTTCGCGGGGGACGGTTTCACGGAACAGGCCGTCTGGCGCAACGGCGGCACGGTTTCGGGGCGGGGCGATATCACCATAAGCTTCCCCTCGCCCGTGGATGCGCGGTATGCCGCCATCGAGATCACCCGGGCGTCCGGGCTGTCGTTTGCTATCGACGAAGTCGAGGTGCGCGATGCGGCCGGGGCGTTGGTCAGCGCCGGGAAGCTCTACGTTGCCGATGGGTATCAGGAGTTCTTCCGCGACAATCCGTCTGAGCCTGTCAGCGTCGAGGTTGAGGGCATGCCCGAGACGCTGACCCCGGGCACGACCGTAACGCTCAGCGTGGACTATACGAACAGCAGCTCGAGCCCGGCCTCCAACATGCTTGTCCGGCATCAGCTTCCCGAGAAGTTCGATTACGTGGAGGGCAGCGCGACTGGCGGCGGCATCTTCGATGCCGCAAGCCGTGAACTCCGCTGGGTGATACCCTATGTTGCGGGCGGCGGCACAGGCAAGGTATCTTTTTCTGTTGTTGTCCGTTGAAGATGTGATACAAATAGAGACAGCGGCGTCCGGGGCGGCTCCTTCGGGGCCGTCCTGTTTTGCAGCGGAAGACGCCTGCCAGTTCTGACTGCTGTGTGAGATATGTTGAGGAGGACCCCGGCAAATGAAGAGTGACCGGGCTGGCTGGAGCGGCGCTCTGGCCGCGGCCCCAATCGTTTTCCTGGTGGCGCTGGTGGCGTTCGCTCAGGCGGTGATGGTGTGGGGCCTGCCCGCGCGCGGTCTGCTGTCGCTGGTCGAGGACGACGCGTTCTACTACTTCAAGATCGCGCGCAACGCGGCGCACGGGCACTGGTTCACGTTCGACACAATCAACGAGACGAACGGCTTTCACCCATTGTGGGGATTCGTCTGTTACATTGTGTATAAGTTCGTGCCGGGAATATATACCGGTCTGCGCGCCGTGCTCACCGTCAATATCCTGTTGTGGATCGGCGCTTCAGCCGCGCTCTGGTTTGCCGTGCGTAGCCGCGGAGCCGCCTGGGCCGCCGCTGCCGTGGTCATGTTCACCGCCGTCACCGTGCAGATGTCCACCTATCAGAGCGGCATGGAGACCGGCCTGTTCGAGACCCTCTGGCTGCTCCTGTTTCTGTTCGTTCGCCTGCGCGACCCTCTGCGCTCCCGGGGAAGGGCCCCGTGCGACGCACTTTTCGGACTGCTCCTGCTTCTTGTCATCCTGGGCCGCATAGACGGCATACTGCTCCTGCCGGGCGTTGCGCTCGCCGTCGCGGCGATACACTGGAAAGACGGCGCCGGCCGGATTCTCGGGCGCTGGGTGAGCGTCTTTGCGGTCACCGTGGCGGGGCTTGCTGCGTATGCCCTGCTGAACAAGCAGCTTTTCGACGTCTTTCTTCCCATCAGCGGCATGCTCAAGAGCACGTTTCCGCACGTTCACATGGTCCGCGAGTATGTGTTCCGCTACTGGTGGGCGGAGGCGGCGGCGCTCATTGCGCTCGCTGCGAACGTCTGGATCGCTGTTCGGGCGCGTTCGCTGCGCGAAGACGGGCGGGCGTCCGAAAGCGACCTCGCGCTGCTTTTCGCCTTCAACACCTACTGCATTCTGCACTTGCTCAACACGCTCATCTTCACGAAGGCGCGCGGGGCTTACAACTGGTATTTCCACCCGTACATCCTGACCGTCATTCTGGACTTCGTGATGATCGGAAGCTGGGTGCTGGG
>JAGVUD010000079.1 GCA_019136435.1 Armatimonadota bacterium
GCAGCCATACACGCTCGTCCACAATCGTGTCGTTCGGGCTGTATCCGTTCTCGAGGGCCGCCGAGTAGACGAAGACCTTGAATGTGGAGCCGGCCTGAGGATGCCCCTGAGTGACTACGTTGAACTCGCTCTGCCTAAAGTCCTTACCCCCAACCATGGCGCGGATATACCCGGTTGCCGGGTCAACGCAGACCAGGGCGGCGTTGCCGACGAGCTTGCTCTTGTTGCGGGCGACTCCCTGCCGAACCTCCTCCTCGGCAGCCATCTGCATCTGGTAGTCCAGGGACGTGTAGATTCTCAGACCCGCGCGGTACAGGTTCGATTCGCCGAACTCGTCCTCCATCTGCGCAACGACGTACGATACGAAGTAGGGCGCCTTCCAGCCCCTCTGCACGGGTTTTGATACCAGCCGAAGGGGCTCGCCGCCGGCTTCGTCCGCCTGCGCCGGCGTGATCATGCCCTGGCCGGCCATGGTCTGCAGAACAACCTTCCGGCGCCCGAGCGCTGCTTTGGGATTCTTGAAAGGCGTGTAAAACGATGGGCGCTGAGTGAGGCCGGCAATCAGGCTTGCCTCGGGCAGTTTGAGTTCACGCGCCGGCTTGCCGAAATACGTCTGCGCGGCCGCCTCCACGCCGTACGCGCCGCTGCCATAATAGACCTCGTTCAGATACATCTCCAGTATCTGTTGCTTTGTGAACTTGCGCTCGAGCGCCAGAGCCAGCACGGCTTCCTGCAGTTTTCGGGCTATCGTCTTGCGGCGGCTGAGGTAGATGTTCCTGGCGAGCTGCTGGGTGATGGTGCTGGCGCCCTGCTCCATGGCCCCGCCGCGAATGTTGACGACGATGGCGCGGGCTATCCCGAAGGGATCAACACCTTTGTGCTGGTAGAACCTCTTGTCCTCTATCGCGACCGTCGCCTGCTGCACGACCTCTGGGATGTCTTTCAGTTTGACGACGTCGCGGTTCTCCTCGAACAGCCGCGCGAGCATCACGCCATCCGACGAGTATATGCGCGTCGCATCGCTGGGACGGTACTCGAGGCCGCCCGCGCGGTCGGGCACCAGCGAAGTAATGCTGTAGTAGAGCCCGCCAAACGCGCCGATCAGCACCCCGAGCAAAATGAGGCAGCACACGCTCACCCAGCGGAAGAAGCGGACGAGGAGGCTTGTGCGTGGACGTTTGGCGCGACTGGTTTTGCGAGATTGGCGCATAGGGTGCGAGTTCCGGGGGCCACGGGATTATACTTACGACCGTTCGCTCCCGTCAATTTCGGCTCCTTCACGCAGTTAGACGCCGGAAACGTGCCCCGGGGTTCGCAATGCGCCAGTCTACGCCCTGCGGGTTGCGCTGCGGGCGGCGAAGAAGTAGGTGACGACAAGAAGAAGCGAGAACATTCCGAATCTGTACGGCCCCTGTTTGTACGATCCGGAGTAGGCGGTGACAAGCAGGAGCACGAAGTTGGCCCACGCGGCAAACAGAAACGCGCCCGCATACAGCAGCAGTATCCAGCGGCCGGATGGCAACAGGTGCTTCGAGGAGCGCAGCGACGCCCATGCATGAACGCCGCACGCCGCGGTCACAAGCACGGTGACAGCAATCCTCGCCACCTGAAGCCAGAACGGCCATTTTGCCGGGCTCAAGAGTCCCATGTCACATCCAGCCAGAGCACCATTACCACAAACTGCAGTTCGCTGACTGCATTGTTGACTCCTTCTCCGTCCTGTGTGCCCATCCCTCCCGGAAAAAACCCACACAAAAAACCGCTTTGCTGACAGAAACTGTCAGTGTGACCCCTTATGCTGTTTCACGACGGCGCCGGAATGTCCGGCGCGCCGGTCAGCCATTCTGGCTCAACGAGAGCATCACTAACAAACGGGCCGATATCACTTGACCGCGGGGAGTGAAACGGGATACCATCCGTGTGGTTCAACCCCGGGGGCTTCAAGCCTCCGCATACACACTGCTGGCTGAGTTTCGCCAGCACGGAAGGCGCTTGTTGAAGTCCCATAATGCAACCGGTTCGCTGTTTCTGCTCGCCTGCCTGCTCGTGTGGGCCGCTTCCGCCGCGTGCGGAGCGGCGACGGAGGTAGTTTTCACCGACCCGTACAGCGGCAACACGGCGGCAAGGGATCGCATGGTTCAGTTCATCAACTCGGCCACGAGCACGCTCGACGTCGCGATCTACACGTTCACATATGATCAGAGCGGCAGCACGCTGAGTGGAGTCGCCGGCGCCCTGCAGGCAGCCAGAAGCCGGGGCGTAACCCTTCGCATCGTAACGGACGCCGACGAGGTGGACTCCACCTCGAGCACCCAGTTCATTATTCTGGACATTCTCGACGGGAGCCGGAACGGGTCGCTGAACTCCTCGACAGTCCGGAGCGGCAACTACACCGGCATAA
Source organism: Armatimonadota bacterium (assembly GCA_019136435.1). GTDB lineage: Bacteria > Armatimonadota > UBA5829 > DSUL01 > DSUL01 > JAGVUD01. Next base: position 2,402 of record JAGVUD010000079.1, read on the forward strand.
TGCACAACAAGTTTATCGTGGCGGACGGCCAGCGCGTTCTGACAGGCTCCACAAACTGGACCTCGTCCGGCCTGTTCCTTCAGGAGAACAACGTGCTCGTGCTGGAGGGCGCTGGCGTCGCCGCGCCATTTGCGGCAGAGTTTCAGGAGCTCTGGAACGGCACGTACGGCAACGATGACAACCCCGGGTCTCAGCATTCCTTTACTACCTCCGACGGCGTGGCCGCCGAAGTCTGGTTCGGGGCTGACGACGACATCACAGGGCGTATCACCGATGCGATCGACGCCGCGACCGCGCGCATATACTTTGCGATGAACGTCTTCTCCACCGGCGCCCGGGCGGTGGAGATTGCCGGGGCGCTGAAAGCCGCCGCCGCGCGCGGAGTGGACGTCAGGGGCGTGATGGATGAAGACATAGACCAGTGGAGCTATCTGGTCTCTTCGCCGGCGATTCCCATGGGCGACTACATACCCGTCAGCGCGGGTCTTCTGCACAGCAAGTTCATGGTCGTGGACCCCGGCCTGCCGGCCGCCCGCGTTCTGACAGGCTCCAACAACTGGTCCACGAACGCGGATGCCGCAAACGACGAAAACCTTGTCATTCTGGCTTCGCCCGGCCTTGTGAACCGCTACTTCGACAACTTCAGGCTGCTCTACGTCGAGCGCTCGGCCAACGCCGGGGGCAGCCAGCCGATTCGCCGCTTCGGCGATCTGACCGGCGACAAACAGATCACCGTCGCGGACTACGAGGCCGCCCGCGCCATCGCCTCGAACCAGCGAAGCGCAACGCCCTTCGAACTGATCACAGGCGATGTAGCCCCGGAACCCGGAGTGGACGGGCACGTGTTTGGCGACGGTATAGTGGACGGGCAGGACGTCGCCTGGCTGGCGAACTACCTGGGCATCCCTCAGGGAACAGACAGGGTGGGGGACATTCTCGCCCTGCCCGACGGGGCGGCGGTGGAGACCGAGCCGCTTGTTGTGACGGGGACGTTCGGAAACACGTTCTACGTGGAGCAGTCCGACCGCGCGGCAGGCATACGCGTTCAGAGCGCGGCGGTGAGTGTGGGAGATGAAGTCAGCATTACGGGCACGATGGCAACCGTGACCGCCGGAGGTGAGCGCTACATCTCCGCCACTTCCGTCAACAAACTCGCGTCCGGAAAGACTCCGCCCGCCGCGCTGTCCATCCAGCAGGACGACATGGGCGGGCAGGACCGAAGCGCGCTGACGCGCGGAGTTCCCGGAGCCACTTCGCTCTTCAATGTCGGACTCCGCCAGACGATCCATGGGCGGGTAACGGGCTGGGGGCTGTTCGCGTTCTGGGTGGATGACGGTTCGGGGTGCGATGACGGTTCCGGCTTCACGGGCGTCAAAGTATCGTGTGGCACGCTCACCCGGCCGCCTGTGGGGGCGCTGGTCCGGGTAACCGGCATCTGCTCGCTCGATCAGAGAAACGGGGCAAACATCCGGTTGTTGCGCACGTCTGTTCAGTCAGATATCGAGGCTCTGGAGTAGGCGCTCGGGGCGCCGGTGAGGCGATGACAGCCGAGTTCACGTTGAGTCCCGAACGTCCCGCGGAGTTCATTCCGGAACTGAGACTGGTGGCCGATGGCGTCTCGCGGTCGTTCGGCCCGCGGAAGGTCATCCGGTCGCTGTCGCTCGAGGTCGCGTCGGGCGAGGTGCTGGCTGTCCGGGGCGCAAATGGCTCGGGCAAGTCAACGCTGCTTCGGCTGCTCGCCGGGCTGCTGAGACCCACGGGAGGCGAGACGTGGGTGGAGGTTCGTGGCCGCCGCGTTTCGCGCGAACAGCGCTGGGCCATGGCGGCGCTTGCGGCTCCCGCGATTCAGCCCTACCTTCACCTGACTCTTGCAGAGAATCTCAGGTTTCTCGGCGCGGCAAGGGGCGGCGCGCCGGATGCTGGTTCCGTCGCTGACCTGTGCCGCCTTGTCGGTCTGTCTGACCGGCGGGACGAGCCGGTCGCATCCTTTTCCAGCGGAATGCTGCAGCGTGTGCGCCTGGCCCTCGCGGTTGCGGCCAGGCCGCCTGTCCTGCTGCTCGACGAACCCTCGCAGTGCCTTGACGGCGAGGGGCGGGCGCTGGTGGCGAAGATCGTGGAAGCGCAGCGCAGTGCGGGCGTCTGCGTTATTGCGACCAATGACGACTCCGACGCGGCCTTTGCGGACAGAAGCTTTGTCCTTGAAGGGAGCGCGGACGCGTGAAGGGAACCCTTCGCGGAGCGTGGATCGTTTTTCTAAAGGACGCCCGCAGCGAGTTTCGCACCCGCTATGCGCTCAGCGCCATCCTGCTTTTCGCCGTGGCGTCGGTAGCGCTGGCCGGCTTCGTGCTGAGGGGCGCGATGCTTGACGAGAGACAGGCAGCCGCTGTTGTGTGGCTGATCGTCTTCTTCGCGGCCGCGACCGGGCTTGCGCGGCCGTTTGTTCAAGAGGCGGAATCGGGCACCGAGTTGCTGCTGCGGCAGGCGGCCCGTCCTGAAGCCGTGTGGCTGGGCAAGTTCGCCTTCAGCCTGGGGCTTATGGCGGCAATCGAGTTGATTGTCTTTCCGCTCTTTGGAGCATTTCTCGGTGTGGACGTGCGCCGCCCGGGCTGGCTGGCCGCCGTGGCCGCCGCCGGGGCCGTGTCGCTTTCGGGCGCGACGACCATTCTGGCCGCGATGGTCGCTAAGGCGCGCGCGAGGTCCAGCGTCTTCGCGGTGGCGGCGCTGCCGGTGCTGTTGCCGCCGCTTGTGCTTCTGGTGGAGGCATCCGGACCGGCGTTCGGCGTCAGCGTGGGCGCAGGTCAGCCCCGCGAGGCGCTCCTTGCCGTTATGAGCTACAGTGGAATTCTTATCGTGCTGTCGTGGTTTCTGTTTCCGGGGGTGTGGGAAGAGTGATGGCCGCAACATGCGGGCTGGCGAGAACTGAGGTGCTGAAGACGAAATGAGAATTGTGCTCGGCATCTGGATGGTGGTGGTGGTTATCCTCGCCCTCCTGGTCTCGCCTCCTCTTCTTGGTCTGGGCGACGCGGGGCGCATCTTCTACTTCCATGTTCCGTGCGCATGGGTTTCGTTCTTTGCCTACGCGGTGGCGGCGTACTGCGGGGCCCGCTATCTTCTCTCGCGCCGCGCGGACTGGGACTGCAAGTCCGCGGCCGCCTCTCAGATCGGCCTGCTTTTCACCGTGCTGGCGACTGCGAGCGGCGCGGTGTGGGCGGAGGCGGCGTGGGGGCAGTGGTGGAACTGGGATCCCCGGGAGACGGCGGTCTTCATCGTGCTCCTTGTGTACGGAGCCTACTTCGCGCTGCGAATGTCGATCGAACAGCCCGAGCAGCGCGCGGCGATCTCGGCGGCCTATGCCCTCATCGCCATCGTTCCGGCCATATTCCTTATATATGTCGCGCCGCGTCTGGTGGAGAGCCTGCACCCGTCCCCGGTTCTGCCCGGAGGCGAGGAAAAGGGGTCCATCGAGCCGTTCATCCGCAACGTGCTCTTCGCCTCGCTCGCTGGCTTTACGGGGCTGTTTGTCTGGATGTGGCGCATACAGACGCGAATCGAGCGCATCGCTCTCGGAAAGGACGCGCAACTGTGAGTAAGCTTCTGGCTTTGTCCGCGGCGACGTTGATTATTTGGGGCGGCATCTTCCTTTACATGTGGCGGCTGGACCGCCGTCTCGACACAATCGAAAAGAACAGATGAAACGCGCTCATGTCATCGGGGCCGCCCTTGTCATCGCCTTTGGCGCTTTCGGGCTCGGCCAGCTCAAGAACACGCTCAGGACGTACGTCGGATTCAGCGAGGCGAAGTCCGGGTCTCAGCGCGTGCAGATCAAGGGCAAGATCGAGAAGAAGAGCGTGCAGTTGGACAGCAATACCGGCCGTCTCAGCTTTGACGTGACGGACGACGCCGGCGAGCGGATGCGCATCGAGTACGGCGGCTCCACCCCCGGCAACTTCAACCAGGCGTCGCATGTCGTTGCCGTGGGGCAGTACCGCGATGGCGCGTTCCAGGCGACCGATCTTCTGATCAAGTGCCCATCCAAGTACGAGGGCCAGACAGCGCCGGCGGGGCCATAGATGCCGAAGTACTTCCCTCTGTTTCTTGATCTGCAGGACAAGCCCTGCCTTGTTGTCGGGGCGGGCGAGATCGCGACCCGAAAGGCGGCGCAGCTGCTTCACTACGGCGCGCGTCTTACCGTTGTCGCGCCGGAGGCGTCCGGGACAGTGCGGGAGTGGGCGCAGGAGGGACGCGTGCACTGGCATCAGCGCGAGTTTCGCGACAGCGACGTTGAAGGGATGCTGCTCGTCGTTGCGTCCACAGACAACTCGCAGGTCAACAGGGCCATCTTCGACGCGGCGTCGGGCCGCGGCATACTCGCGAACATCGTTGACGTTCCGGACCTGTGCAATTTCGTTTACGGCGCGCTCGTGGAGCGCGGCGATCTGCAGATTGCGATATCTACTTCCGGACGCTCTCCCGCTTTCGCGCGTCACCTCAAAAAGGAAATGGAGGCGCAGTTCGGGCCCGAATATGCGGAGTATCTGGAGATTCTCGGCGAGGCGCGGGCGCTGGGCCGCGAGAAGCTACCGGACGCAGCGGATCAGAAGGCGGCGTATGGCAGGATTCTGGAGATGGACCTGCTCGGGCTGATCAGAGAGGGCAGGGGAGACGAAGCCCGGCGGAGGGCACTGGCGTGCATATCGCCGTCGTCGGACTGAACCACCGGTCATCGCCGGTCGAGGTGCGCGAGCGGCTCGCGGTCCCGCAACGCTCGCTGCCGGAGGCGCTTGCGCGAATGGCTTCACATCCGGATGTTCTGGAATGCGCCATCGTCTCGACCTGCAACCGCACCGAAGCGTACGCCGCGCTGTTTTCGCCCGGCGCCGGGGCGGTCACCTCCGAGCTTGCGGCGCTCGGCGATCTGCAACCCTCAGCCCTGGACGGGCATCTCTACACGCATTGTGACGATGTCGCCGTCCGGCATCTCTTCCGCGTGGCAAGCGGCGTGGATTCGATGGTGCTCGGAGAGGACCAGATTCTCGGGCAGGTGCGTCAGGCATACGAAAGCGCTCACGACGCCGGGGCTACCGGGCCCCTTCTGAACCGCCTTTTCGAGACCGCGCTCGCCACGGGCAAGCGCGTCCGCACGGAAACCGGGATCAACCGCGGAGCGTTCTCGGTGGGGTCGGCGGCGGTCGAACTGGCGAAGTCCATCTTTGGCGATCTCGCGGGGCGGCGCGTGCTGCTGCTGGGCGCGGGCAAAATGTCCGAAGCGACCGCGGAGCGGCTGATGCAAAGCGGCGCAACCAGCGTCATTGTCGCGAACCGCACCTACGATCGCGCCGTGCAGCTCGCCGATGCGTTTGGCGGGCGCGCGGTCCGCTACGAGCAGTTCGAGGACGAGATGGCGCAGGCGGACATCGTGATCGCGTCCACTGCGTCTCCTCACTACATTGTGCGGCGCGAACCTTTCCAGCAGGTCATGCGTCTCCGCAAGATGCGCCCGATATTCCTCATAGACATCGCCGTGCCGCGCAACATAGACCCGGCGATTGCGCATCTTGACTGCGCCTTTCTCTACGACATAGACGACCTGAACGACATCGTGGCGCGAACGTCTGGCGAGCGGCAGGCTCAGGTCGAGCACGCTGAGGCTATCATCGATCAGCAGGTCGCGGAGTTTGTGAAATGGCGGGGCTCGCTCCTTGCCGTGCCGGTCATACGCGGTCTGCGCGGGCGTCTCCAGCGCCTTGCCGACGAGGAGATGGAGCGTTTCGGCGGCCGCCTGTCCCAGCTCAGCGGGGAGGACAGGGAGGTCGTTCAGCAACTCGTGCGGTCGCTTGTAAACAAGATCTCCCATCACCCGATAACGCACATCAAGGACTACGCGGCGGGCGATGGCGTGGAGCGGCTGCAAACGGCTGTCGAGTTGTTCGGGATAGACCACGAGAATCGGGACGATCTGGCGGCCGATTGTGATGTGTCCTCGGGGGAGGGAATCTGACCATGGCTTTCGCCGACGTCGCCGTGGCTATGTCGCTCGCCGCGCTCTTTCCCGCGGCGATAGCCTACATCGCGAACATCTTCGCGCCGGCTCGCAGGCTTGCGCTGGTGGCGCATGGGATCGCTCTCGTGGCGTGGCTGCTCCTGACCGCCGGGCTTGCGGCGCGGATGATCGCGGACGGCTTCCCCGCGCTCTCGACGAGCTTTCAGGCGCTGCTGGC
>JAGVUD010000373.1 GCA_019136435.1 Armatimonadota bacterium
AAGATCCGCGGCGTGGAATCGCAGGGAATGCTGCTGGCCGCTGACGTGGACGGGCGCGCCATCCTGCTGAAGCCGGACGCGGAGACACCCGCGGGGGCGACCGTGCGGTAGGGACTCCATGGATATCAACCTCCACCCGGCAACAGCCCATTTCCCGATCGCCCTGCTGGTGGCGAGCTTTTTGTTCGACCTGATCGGGTTTGTGGCGAGATCTGACTCGCTCAGACTTTCGGGGCGGTACTGCCTGATACTGGCGGTGATTGGCGCGGCGGCCGCCTACTTCACAGGGCTGCACGCGGCGGTGGACGCACAGACGATACCCGAAATCGGCAACTCGCTCGCATTTCACAAGGGCGCAGCAGTCATGACTCTGCTTATGGCGATTGCGCTTGTCGTGATCAGGACCGTGCTTATCCTGCGCTACAGCACGAGCCGCATGGCGATGATTCTCTACCTTTTCCTGGCGATGGTAGTTCTTCTCAGCATCCTGCGAGCGGGCTACACAGGCACGGAGCTCGTGAGACGATTCGGGGCAGGCGTTGATCCGGTCGCGCGCACAATCGAGAGGAGGCAGCAGGAGGCTGCTCCCGCCGCGCCTTCCCGGCCCGCGCCATAGACTGGTACGTCGTTGCGCAATCTCGCACCATACGGCCGCCAGCTCGTTGGGACGCCCACAAGGGGCTATACTACGCGTCTCATGCTGGTACGATCCTATGCAAGCAGGTACTAGAGCAGCCCGTGCTCGCGCAGACGGCGGCGCCGGAGCGTGCAGGGCTCGCAGATGATCGAGTCACAGAACAGCCAGTCTGGCTGAAGGGCGAGCCTGGCGGTTACCGCGCTGACCATCTCTTGCGCGTCCATGAGTATCGAGGGCGCGGCTGCCACCAGCCCCGTTTTCTCCAGCCCGTGTTCCAGCAGGTATCCGTCCACGATGCCATAGTTCGCGCTGCAGCCCGGCAGATCGCCAACGATGGGCGTCTCGATCAGCTCTCCCCCTCGCCGCACGAGGGCCGACCGTCCCCAGAAGTCGCGGAAGTGGATGTCGTTGCAGGGCAGTCCGGAGGCGGCTTCGGCGAAGTGGATCATCGAGTTGCGGGCGCTTGTGACCCCCAGAAGCAGGATTCTCGCCCCGAGCGTGTGCGCGGCATCGTACGCCGACCCCGCGCCGAGACCGCTCGCGTTCTCTCTGCCGCTCGTAATCTCGCGCGCAAGAGGCCCCAGAGCAACAACGGAGAAGGTGGGATGCGCGCTGCGCAGAGTCCCCGGCCACGCTCTCAGGGTCTCCGGCAGCACCCCAATCCGCCAGGCCGGGGTTGTCTCGATGTCGAACGGCTCGGCGTTCCAGATGCCCGCGAACGAGTAGGTAAACGACGGCATCATCAGCGTCCCGTCAGGGCCGAGGCACTCGAGGAGTGTCGCGATAACATCCGCCGGCGACGCATCCGGCAGGCCGAGGGCCTTGAACGAGCTGTGAACGATGAGGAGACCGCCGGGCGGCACTCCAAGCGCCCGGAGGCCGTCAAGCACCGGCCCAAGCACCCTGGCGCCGCCCGGGCCGGTCATTTCGCGGCCGCCCTCCGGCTCCATTTGCCGTAGAGAGACTCGTCCATCATCATTTTGATGAACACTCCTCCGACGACAGACCGCGCGCGGAAGACTGTCACGCGGCCCGTCACCGTGTCGTGCCAGTCGCCGAAAGCGACGCGGTCGGGCGATTCGTTGAGGAACTTCCAGAGCGGGGCAATTGTCTGCTGGAATCCTGCTTTCGTCTCGTGCAGGGATGCCGTCCAGACCATCCAGTCGCCCTTCGTGTATGTCTTGCGGTTGTCGAGCGGCAGCCCGTAGGCGTTCGTGCGGGCGGGATAGCTGGCAAGTTCGGTTCTGGTGATGTCCTCGTCAAACAGATTGAGATCGAGGAGCCTGTCCCAGACCAGGTTGTACTTCATGCTCCACGAACCCGGCTGGTCGAACGCGAGGCGGTAGTGTCCGCCGTCCGCCGCCATCTCTTTCCACTGGCGCGCCATGTCTTCGGCCATCGCGCGGAACTCCCTCGCGATATCGTCCTTGCCGAGCTGCGCCGCCATCTTCGAGTAGCAGGCGACTGCGAGGATGGCCTTGATGGACAGATTGGTGTTGTGCGCCAGATGCCCCGCGAAGTCGTCGGTGCAGAGCTGGTTTTCCGGGTCGAGGCCTTTTGAGGAGAGATACCGCGCCCACGCCGTCAGCTCGTCCCAGTGGCGCGCGGCGTAACGGGCGTTGCCATCAACGTCGCACAGGGCGGCGGTCATGATCAGCATATTGCCCGACTCCTCGACCGGCATCTGCATCGCCAGGTTGTCCGGACCGCCCCCGTACGCCTGGCCGTTCGCCAGAGGGTACAGCCCCACGTCGTGCGGGGCGAAATCGTGAGGCCAGAGCGACGATTCGGAGTACTGGAACACGGGCTCCATCAGCGCCTTCAGCAGCTCCGGGTTGAACAGCAGGAACATCGGGCACGAGGGATATGTCACGTCCACGGTGGCCATGCACGCGCCGCTCGAGCTCTCCTTGGAGAAGAGGAGCGGCTTCCCGCCGGGGCCTTCGACAAGCTTGTGCGCGGCGATGGCCTGACGATACGCAAGCGCGACGATATCGGCGTAATCATCGCCGCCGGCGCGGCGCGCATCGTTCAGAAGCTCGCGGTCGAACGCTTCACAGCGCTTGCGAACGGCCGGGTACTGCTCGATCCCCTCGGAAATGACGCTGAGAGCGTCCGCGCCGCCCCGCCGCCAGTACGGCCGCAGCTTCCGATGGAAGTACTCGACCGAGTACAGGTCGTCGTAGGCCAGCGCGATGAGCCGCGAAACGGGCCTGCGCCCCACCCTGCCCATCGGCAGGGAACATGCCATGGCCGTCCCTTCGGCGGCGCGAGGCGGCGCGAGCGACGCCACGCCTTCCAGCGTACCCGCTGTCGTGAAGCGGCTCACCGCGTCCTCGACGGTCGTGACAACGAGGCTGACGCCGGGCTCATCGCGGAACGCAAGGTGCAGATAACCCCAGTCAATGCGGATCTGATCGCCGGCCCTTTCGAGGACGGGCTGAGCGGTGGTACCGATTTTCGCGCCCACAAGAGGCCGGGCTTCCCGTGTGCGGTAGGTCTGCCAGGTGACTTCCTGCTCCGGACTGTGAACGGCCCACACACCCGTAACCGCGCCCAAGACCGCTACATCGTGCGCCGCGCCGTCCGCCGAGCGCGCCTCGACCTCGATGTAGCTGACAGGCCGCGACAGCAGGTCGAGGTCGTCGAGCAGAAGCGGGGTGAGGAATGTCACGCTAAGTACGACACCGGCGGCTTCGAAGGTGTACAGGGAGCGCGTCGGAGTAACAGTGCGGCCGGTCTGCTTCATTGCGGGCACATCGGCCGGCGACGCTCCCGCAAAGCGCCAGGGCTTGCCGTCAATGCGCGCCATAAGCGTGAGCCGGTGCTCCGCGCCCGTCCAATGACAGGTCTCGGCGTCTGTCAGGCAGTCGGCCGGCGACCACACGCTGAAGTATGGGTCAACGGCGGCGATGGGCACGGACGGTGGCCGGACAGGCTTGCGAGGCGAGGCGGCGCCGGCCGGTTGCGCGGACAGCCACACGGCGGCGGCAGGGACAGCCAGCAGGCCTGAGACAAGCTTTGCGATCATTCCGGCGAGAAGCCCTTCAGCGCGGCATTGGCCGACACAAGGTTCGCGAGGTCGCCCCACAGGGCATCCGAATCCACACTGGTGATCCAGCGCACCGTGCGCCCGCCGGGCTTCTCGGGAATCACGAACTTGAAGTCGTCGCCCAGGCGCGGACGGGGCCGCACTTCCGACCGGGTCATCCCGAGCACATGCGCGATCGTCACCTCGTCCCAGACGGGCCACGCCGTCCGGTCGCCCGTCACCGAGGCGACGCCTTCGGGGCTTGCCTTCACCTGATTGATGAGCAGATCGGCCAGAAACCGTCCGGGCTTCCCGCGGCCGCCGAGCAGCGCCTCGGCCTTCGCGGCGTTGACGACGAGGTCTTTGATACAGACCGCTGCGTCGCCCACGGTGACAGGCGCTTCTGAATCGAGGATAACCTGCCACGCGCGGATGTCGTTCTTGATGTTGAACTCGTTGCCCCCTTCGGGCCAGTTCTTGAAGCCCATGCCGACAATCTCGACGCGGCTGGCGAGCGTCGGGTCCTTGAGAAGCGCCGACGCGGCCTCGGTCGCGGCCCCGATGACGAGCAGGCGCAGCCGTTTCGCGCCCGTGAACGGCCGGGAGGCTTTGATGATGAAGTCCGCTCCGGCTCCCGCGCGCGGAGTGCGGACATCGGCGAGCGGGACGCTCGACCCGGCCACAACGGGCGGCGGCGACTTGAGCGAGAACTGGCTCAGCACGCCGCGCGCGGCTTTCGCCGAGGACTCGGCCCGGGGCTCGGGCAGATTGACTGCGTGAGTGGTGACGACACCCAGCAGGTCCACGCGCGGGCTGAGTGCGAGGTGGGACAGCGCCCACTGGTCGTCCATCTCGGTTCCGCAGTCGGTCACGAGCACTACAGGCACACGTTCGGGCATTTTCTTCTCTACCTTTTCTGTTCGAATCGCTTTTCCCTCAAAGGGCCGCCGCTTCACGACCGTCCCCGCGGGCACTCTCACATCCACGGCGACAGCGCTCGGGGCGGAGTAGTTGACGTACAGCGTGGGGCCCTTCTGCCACCAGTCCACGCTGATGTCTCCGTGCGGCGTCGGCACCGTGCCCTTGGCCCATTCGAGGCCGGCCGTAAACGGCTCGATGACAGCCTTCTTGAAGCCGGGCGCATCGGGGCGCACGCCGAGCACGCGGGTGCTCAGCTCGTAGGTGGGCGCGGAGGACCAGGCGTGGCACCACGAGCGCTTGTTCGCCCACTCCTCGAGCCAGGTTGTCGCCCCGCGGTCGAGCATGGATTTCCAGCGCCGCATCTGATCGGGAGCATACTTGTAGTATCCGGTGTGATCGAGCGCGCGCAGCACGTAGAACATGAAGTAGGGAGTCGCCTGCATGGTATCTTCGCGGAGCATCTGGCCCACCAGCGGGCGGCGCCGCTCGACCGGCGCGAGGTCGAACAGCAGCGCGAGCGCCTGCGCGTGCTGGCTGAGCGAGGTTCCCTGCTTGCCGTCGCGGTAGCTGTTGACATAGGCGCTCAGGGCCGGAGACCAGAACGCCTTCTCGTAGGCCGTCTTCAGCGCGGCGGCGCGGGAGCGGTAGAGCGCGGCCTTCGACGTGTTACCCTGCTCGCCGCACAGATCGGCCGCCGTCACGAGCGCGCCGTAGTAGAACGCGTTCAGAATCGAGCTTGCGCCCTTGTCGAAGCGCCCCAGATCGCCCGACCAGTCTATGAACACCCACTGCGGAACGTCCGTCAGCACTCCGTCCGCGCCGACGTGCCCGTTGAACCACTCCAGCACATCATCCGCCACCGGCCACACCTCTCGGACAAGCTCGAGGTCGCCCTCCCACAGCATGTAGTCCTGAAGCGACAGAATCCAGATGAGGCTGAATGTGGGGATGATCTGTGGCTCCCAGCAGGGGTAGCGGCTGTAGGTGATGCCGTCGGGCTGCCTGCTCCAGGCCATGGCGCGAAGCCCGCGCGCGAACGGACGGGCATCGCCGAACGCCGCCATCTGCACCAGTGTCTCCACGCGAGCGTCGCCCCAGTACTGAAGCTGCTCGTAGCCGGGGCAGTCCTCATAGGTTTCATGCAGGCAGCAGCGCAGGCTGTGACAGCCGACATTCCAGATCTTGTTCAGCAGCGGGTCGGAGCACTTGAACGCCCCGCGGGACTCGAGCGGGTAGCTGAAGAAGAGCGTATTAATCGAGTTGATCGTGAGCGGTTTCGTGACTTCCTTCGCAGTCACCGTCAGATAGCGGAAGCCCTGATAGTGGTAGGTTTCGAACTGCTGCTTTCCCTCGCGCAGCACGTATGTGTCCGGGCCGCCGATATTGGCGCCGGGATGCTCGGCATACTGCATCTCGATGACGGCCCCGGCCGGACCGTGCAGGTCGAGCCGCACGAAGCCCGAAAGCTCGCGGCCGAAATCGAGAGTGAATCGGGCACCCGACGAGGCGGGCCCGATGACGATGGGCTTTGCTTTCGTGAGGTCAGAGGCACTGGCTACGCGCGACCGGTCGGCGGAAAACTGGGCCCCTTCCGTCTGCTCGACGCGGCGGCGTGACACGTTCTCATCAATGGTGACGAGGCTCCAGGTCACTTGCCCGGACTTGCCCTGATAGCTGGCGTCCGGCCTGCGGTCTGTCTCGGGCGGCAGCGGCTTTTCGAAGTCCTTCATGGAGGGCTGGCCGAACGGCCCGGCAACGCGCCAGGTCTGCGCGCCGCCCTGCAGGCTCCGGTCTGCGCTCACAACGAGAGGTTTGCCGCCAGCCGTGCGCGGAAGCTCCACCAGAAGCTCCCATTTGTCCACTTCCTGCCCCACCTTGATGAGCACCTCGTTCCAGCCCTTGTTCAGGTCGAGCTTCAGCCGCTCCTGTCCGATGGCCGCGCCCCTGCTGACGGCGCGCGAGAAGAGCTTCTTCCCGTTGAGCCACAGCGCCGCCGAATCGTCGCTGCCCATCCGCACATTCACAGTGCCAGCCTCGGCGGCGTGAAGGTACGTCCACGCGTAGGCAACGGCCCGGTCGGTGTGATAGCGAGAAAACAGGTCAAAGCTCGCGTAGCGGCATTCATCCGAGGCGCGGGGCGCGGCGATGTGGCCCACGTCCGTGACCGCGGCCGGGCGCACGAGAGTCTCCCGCATCTGGGGTAGGTCGCGCGGCATGAGCTTCCAGGGCGTTGAGGCGACCTTCACCGTCTTCAGCCAGCGGCTGTCGTCGAAGCCCGCCCTCATCCAGCCCACCGGATCCTTGCGCGCGTCGAAGTCCGCGACGTATCCGATGTAGCCGGTGCGCTTCGCGCGGTTGTCCTGCCAGCCTGTGGAGGCGGTTGCCTTCCACGCGCCGGGAGTTCCCAGATCGAGCGCCGAGCCACTGCCCGCGGAGACCTTGCCCCGGCAGACGAATCCGCCGTGACCGCTGTGGATCTCGGATTGAATGCCCGTGTTGAGGTGAACGTGCGCGGCGAGGACGTTCGTCCCCTTCTTGAGGAGAGGCGCGAGGTCATACGTCTCGTAGGCGTAATGCGCCAGATCGCCTTTCAGCGGCCCGCGACCGAGCCGGACGCCGTTGAGATAGAGGATGTAGCGGCTATCGGCCGACACCTCGATGCGCGCGCTCTTCGGCTGCGCGGCAACGGCAAACTCATTGCGAAAATAGACGTGCAGGTTCTGCCTGGTCTGAAGCTCGGCGCCGGGAACCCAGACCCAGTTCCACGCCGGCGCCTGCGCCGCAATCGCCCCGGAGCCCGCGCAGGCAAGCGCGAGAACGGACATTATCTTCAGGAATCTCAGGTGCATTCAGTATCTCCCCGACTTGTTGCTTCCCGCGCGAGACTTCGCCGTTGAGAGCCTGCTGTCCTCTTACCGGCGGCGGCGTGGGATACTTCGATGTTTGTTGACATATGAAAACATCGGTGGTATAAACATTTCGATGGGCATCAAAATATCGGAATTCGTGAACGCGAACACTGCCCGGGCTTTCAAGGCGCTCGGCGATCCGACTCGGCTCGCGATCTTCGAGTTCATACGCTGCTGCGGCGCGAACGTGGAGATTGACGAGGAGAGCGGCGACTGCTGCCAGGTGTCGGAGACCTGCGTCGGAGACATCTGCTGCAGGTTCGACGTCGCCCCGTCCACTGTATCGCACCATCTGAAAGAGCTTCGCGCGGCGGGGCTCATCAATCTGGATAAGCGGGGGCGCTGGGTATATGTGACAGTCAACGAAGACGCGGCGGCGGAACTGACTGAGTTCCTGGGCCAGAAGGCCAGCACACGGAAGACGGAGGTTACAGGATGAAGGAAAACCAGACCCGCGAGTTCGTGCGCGAGCGCTACGCAAGCGCGGCGAGAGAAGTGCTCGAAGGCAAGGCGGCAAGCTGCTGCTCCGGCGGGAAGGACCCGATCAGCGTGGAGCTGTACGGCCAGATCCAGTCGGAAGGGCTGCCCGGGGAGGCGCTTCTGGCGTCGCTCGGGTGCGGCAACCCGACCGCCCTGGCCGAGCTTCACGAGGGCGAGACAGTGCTGGATCTCGGCTCCGGAGGCGGGATAGACGTGCTGCTCTCGGCGAAGCGCGTGGGCCCCACGGGCAAGGCCTACGGGTTGGATATGACGGACGACATGCTCGAGCTTGCGCGGGCGAATCAGGCCAGGGCGGGGGCCGCTAACGTGGAGTTCCTGAAGGGTGAGATCGAGAGCATTCCTCTGCCGGACGCGAGCGTCGATGTCATTCTCAGCAACTGCGTGATCAACCTTTCGGCGGACAAGGACGCCGTGTTGCGGGAGGCATTCCGGGTCCTCAAGCCGGGCGGCCGGCTGGCGGTCGCGGACATCGTGACGAGGGGGGCGCTACCCGAGGAGGTGCTTCGCGACGTGGACTTCTGGACGGGCTGTGTCTCGGGCGCGATCGAGGAGAAGGAGTACGTCGCGCGTCTTCAGGCGGCCGGATTCGAAAACGTCAGCATTCAGCCCA
>JAGVUD010000448.1 GCA_019136435.1 Armatimonadota bacterium
GTGCGGCGACCAGCACCCGTCATTCTACGACCCGAAGGGAGCGGGCTGGCTTCGCACGTTCGCCGGGGGCCTGCTGACGACCTGCGGGCTGACGCAGGCGGGAAGCCCGAACGTGGACAACGGCGAGGAACTGGGGGTGCACGGGCGGGTGTCGCACGTCCCCGCGCGCGATGTCGCCGTGCTTCAGGGCTGGCAGGGCGACGACTATGTGCTGCAGGCGCGCGGAAAAGTGCGCGAATGCGCCGTCTTCGGCGACAACATCACGCTCACCCGCGTCATCACGAGCGCACTCGGTTCGAAGAAGCTGCGCATCCAGGACGTCGTCGCGAACGAGTCGCCCGATCCGCGCCCGCACATGATTCTGTATCACATGAACTTCGGTTTCCCGGTGGTCGCGGAAGGCTCGACAATCCATGCCCCCACGCTCGAGGGCAGGCCCAGGGACGCGGCGGCGGAGGAAGAAGCGGAGCAGTGGATGCGCATGAAGGCGCCCACCCAGGGCTTCCGTGAGCGGGTCTATCTTCACGAGATGCGCCCGGACGACGAAGGCTGCGTGACCGTCGCGCTCGTGAACGAGGAGTTCCCGGGCGGGCCATTCGGCATCTGGATACGCTACGCCGCCGAAAACCTGCCCTGCTTCACCGAATGGAAGATGAACGGACGCCAGACCTACGTCTGCGGCCTGGAGCCGGGCAACTGCTACCCGCTCGGGCGCGCCGCCGAGCGCGCCGCCGGCCGCCTGGTGACGCTGGAGCCGGGCGAGGAGCAGGTGTACGAGATAGAGGTTGGCGTGATTGACGGCGAGGAGGACTATCACCGCATCCACCAGTTGATTACGTATCGGCCAAAGCAAGCCTGATTCGGCTAACATCACCGTATGCTTGCCGACTTCCATACGCACACATTCCTGAGCGACGGAGTGCTGTCGCCGATAGAGCTCATCCGTCGCTGCCAGGTGAACGGATACACGGTGATGGCGATCAGCGACCACGCCAGCCCGTCCATCATCGAACGGGTTATCTCGGAGGTCCGTCGCGACGCCGAACTCGCCGCCGACAAATGGGGCATCAAGGTGCTCACAGGCGTGGAGTTGACGCACGTTCCGGCCGCGGCGATTGACTCCGCGGCGCGGATGGCGAAAAGCCTCGGCGCACAGATCGTGCTCGTTCACGGCGAAACGATCGTCGAGCCGGTGGAGCCGGGCACGAACCTTGCCGCGGTGCGCTCGTCTTTTGTGGACGTGCTCGCGCACCCGGGGCTTCTGAGCGAAGACGAGGCCCGGATCGCTTCGGAGAATGGCGTGTTCCTCGAGCTTTCCGCCCGCAAGGGGCACTGCCTCGGCAACGGCCGCACGGCGGCCCTCGGGCTTGCGGCGGGCGCAAAGCTGCTCGTGAACTCCGACTCGCATGCCCCCGGCGACATCCTCACCTCCGGCCACGCACAAAGCGTTGCGAAAGGCGCCGGGCTTTCTGACGAGCAGATAGATCAGGTGCTGTTTCAGAACCCCGAAGCCCTGTTGCTGCGCCTTGCGCAGAAGGGATCGGAGTTCTCAGGCCCGCAGAGGACGGTATAGACCATGAGCACGCGCCACCAGGAACTAAGCATCCGCACCTCAAAGAAGCTCGAAAGCGTTGACGTGAGCGACCTCGTCAGCCGGGTCGTCGAGGAATCCGGCATTGCGGAAGGCGTCTGCGTGCTGTTCGTGCCTCACACAACCGCCGCCATCACCGCCAACGAGCACTTCGACCCGAACGTCGCCCGCGACATACTGAAGGCGCTCGGCCGGGCGGTCCCCGATGAGGAGCAGTGGGACCATCCCGAAGACAACGCCCCCGCGCACGTGAAGGCGACGCTCACCGGCCCCTCACTCACCGTTCCGGTGTCGGGGGGCAAGCTCGCCCTCGGGCAGTGGCAGGGCCTCTACTTTATGGAATACGACGGCCCCCGCACGCGCCGCCTGAGCGTGACGATTATCTCCTGACGCCGCCGGGCATTCAGCACTACGGCCCGGCCAGCGCGCGCATCTTGGTCATCCACTCTTCGAAGTCGGGGGCGCCTTCCCGCGTGTGCGTCATGCGAATGCGGCGGCCGATCTTCTCGAACCTGTCCAGCGCCTCCCGGAAACCGGCCGGGTCGGACGGCTTGCCCGACTCAGCCTCGCGCGAAACGTAAGCGTAAAGAATCTGCAGCTCGGCTTCTTCCACCCTGCGCAGGGTCTCCGCGTCTCCGCCAGCGCGCGCGGCCCGCTGGAAGCAGTCTTTCGCCGCGCGCAGGAATGCGTCATCGAACAGCGACATCGGGTAGCGGATTCCCCCCTGCGGCGTCTTCAGCTTGCCCTGATGCTCCTTCTCCCAGAGATTCCAGAGCAGTTCCTGATACTCCCAGATCGCGGGCGCGGCCTTGCCGTAGTAGCCGTACACGAAGTCCTTCATCAGCGACTGCGTGTCGCGCGACGGGTCCCAGAGCTGCTTCGCCCACACCCAGGTTCGCATAAACCCGTCCGCGGTACCGGGGGTCTGGTAGTTGCCCTGAAGCATCACGCCAGCCGCGTTGTGCTTCACGAAGAACCGGATGCTGTCCGTCACGACCTGCCAGTTGGGCATCGGGCCGGGATAATGGCTGAAGTTGACCGTATAGTCCCAAACGTGAATGCGCGCGCCCATCGCCGCCCACGCCTTCATGCGCGCCTGAAACGCCTCTGTCTCCTCGATGGTCAGGAACGGCTCGGGCCAGGCGCTGACGTCCGTGCACAGTTGGATGGCGACGTTCCTGCGCGGACGGACGGTTTTCGGAGGCACGGCGGTGTCGAGATAGGCAAGCGTTGAGACGGTGACCTTCGGGAAGTCCTTCTCGACGTCCGCGGCGACCGCGTTGACGAACTGAAGCAGCGGGCCGGAGTAGCTGCCCTCGGCCGCCGCCGCGGCCTTGCACTTCTCGCACTCGCAGCAGGGCACGGAGTCGTTCTGGGAAACGCTGATGATCTGGGCGTCGGGGTTGTCCTTCAGGATGCGCTTCGTGGTCTCGGTCGCCGCGGCGATTGCGCCGGGGCTGGAGAAGCAGAGTTGGCCCGTGTCGCGCTTTCCGTTGTGCTCCGAGAAGTAATCGGGGTGCTCCTCGAAGTACTTTGCGGGCGGCACCAGCATGCCGAACGTGTGAACGAACAGCGCGTACCTCTTATGCCCGCCCCACTCCATGGGGACTTTCGCGTCGGGCGCGTTGGTCCGGTTGCGCAGCGACCAGCCGCCGTCAAACGCCTCCCAGTAGTACGGATCGCGGATATCCAGCGCGGGGACATAGCGCCGCTTCACCGGACGCACCTTCAGCGTTGTGCTGCTGGGCAGCGTCTGCGAAAACCGCGAATACCACCGGCATCCCAGATCCTCTTCCAGGAACGCGTACACGGCGTTGATCGGCCCGCGCGTTGCGCCCCCGAGCAGGAACAGATTGCGGTCTTTCTCGTCCACTGCGTAGCCCTCGTCGCCCAGCTTCGCCCGGGCGGCCGGCAGGCCAGATTCCCGGAGCAGGCGCGTCTTGCCGATGCTGATGAACCGCCCCTCCGGCGCTGTCGCTCCGGACTCCTTCACGACTGCAAACGACGCGCTCGTGATCTGCCGCAGCCAGTCCGAGAGGTCGGCGGCTGCTTTGGACTCCTGCGTGGTGGCATCTTTCGGGATGAGGATCTGGTACTGCGCCAGCCCGCGCCTGGCGAGGGTCAGCTCGGCCCCTCTCGGGCCTTTGGGCGCAAGCGAGTTCGTCCACTGAGTGTGCGGAACGGCCGCCAGAACAGAGCTGGCGCACAGCAGAGCAGTAATGACTGACACGATGGCTGGTAGTTTCAAGCTGATCTCCATAACGTCCTCGAGAGCCGCGAAGGGCTGGCCCGGATATCCGCGCCGCGAACATCTTCTGCCCCCTGCCGGTTCTGTCCTGCCCGGGCAGATGATCCACCGGAAAACCCCAGTTCCCACAAGAACACGCCGATTGCGTTTGACAGAGCACGAGCACGATGATAAACTGAGTCTCGATTCACGAGAGGTGAAAATACAACAGGAGCCGGCCCGAGGGCCGGCATGGATGCGCAGGGGATAAGGCTTTAATGTCTTTGGTCACGGATCAAAAAGGCGAGATCATTCGCGAACATATGACCCACGAGGGCGACACCGGGTCGCCCGAGGTTCAGGTCGCCCTTCTTTCCGCGCGGATTTCCCAGCTTACGGAGCATCTGAAGGAGCACAAGAAAGATCATCACTCCCGAAGAGGCCTCCTGATGATGGTTGGAAAGCGCCGCCGGCTGCTGAACTATCTCAGCAAGAAGGATATCGAACGGTATCGAAGTCTGATCAGCAAACTCGGCCTGCGCAGATAGGAGACTACAACAGTCTGAATGGAACACTCCGTTGAGCTGGAGCTTGGTGGCAAGAAGCTCCGCGTAGAAACGGGTCGCGTGGCCAGGCAGGCCAACGGCGCCGTTCTGCTGCACATCGGCGAGACAGTAATCCTCGCCACAGCCACAATGTCCAAAGCGGCCCGCGAGGGCTGCGATTTCTTCCCTCTTACCTGCGATTACGAAGAGCGCAAGTACGCCGTCGGGAAAATACCCGGGGGCTTCGTCAAGCGCGGAGGGCGTCCCTCCGAGCGGGCAATCCTGACCTCGCGTCTGATTG
Source organism: Armatimonadota bacterium (assembly GCA_019136435.1). GTDB lineage: Bacteria > Armatimonadota > UBA5829 > DSUL01 > DSUL01 > JAGVUD01. Next base: position 4,665 of record JAGVUD010000448.1, read on the forward strand.
ACCGCCCGGTGCGCCCGCTGTTCCCCGACGGGATGCGCAACGACGTGCAGGTAATCGCCATGCCAGTCTCGGTTGACCTCGAAGTGGTGCCGGACGTGATGGCGGTCACCGCCGCCGCGTTCGCGCTGGCTGTCTCGGACATCCCCTTCCAGGGACCGATGGCGGCCGTCCGTGTGACCCGCGTCGAGGGAGAGCTGATCGTCAACCCGAGCTACGAGCAGACCCAGGCGGGCGACATTGATCTGGTTGTCGCCGGAACGCGCGAAGCGGTCAACATGCTCGAGTGCGAGGCGAAGCAGATTCCGGAAGACGACATCGCCGCGGCCATCGAGTTCGGACATGAGCACATCAAGCTTCTGTGCGACGCGCAGGACGAGCTTGCGGGCAAGGTGGGCGTCACCAAGAGCGAACCCATCGTTGTGCTTCCCGACCCGGAGGTCATGGAGCGCATCAAGAAGGATTTCCTCGCGGAGATCTCCGGCGCCATAGTTGACCCCGACAAGGCCGCGCGCGAGAGCGCTCTGGACGACCTGAAAGACGGCATCGTCGAGAAGCTCGCCGGCGATTACCCCGAGCGCGAAGCCGAGGTGGCCGAGGCCGCCGACAAGATCATCAAGAAGGAAGTCCGAAGGCTCATTGTCGAGGAAGGCAAGCGCCCCGACGGGCGCGGCGTCACCGACATCCGCCAGCTTACTTCCGAAGTGGGGTTGCTGCCGCGCGTGCACGGCTCCGGCATGTTCACCCGCGGCCAGACTCAGGTGCTCACAGCCCTGACGCTCGGCTCGGTGGATGATGCGCAGATTGTGGATGGAATCGAAGAGGACACCACAAAGCGCTACATGCACTACTACAACTTCCCGCCCTACTCCGTCGGCGAGGTGCGCCCGATGCGCGGACCCGGACGGCGCGAGGTGGGTCATGGAGCGCTCGCCGAAAAGGCGCTGCGCCCGGTCATCCCCGAAGAAGCCGCCTTCCCTTACGCGATCCTCATGACCAGCGAGGTGCTGGAATCGAACGGCTCAACGTCCATGGCGAGCACCTGCGCTTCCACGCTGGCGCTGATGGACGCGGGCGTCCCGATCGCCGCGCCGGTCGGCGGCATCGCGATGGGGCTGATGACGGGTGAGGGCAGCTACAAGATCCTCACGGACATTCAGGGGATGGAAGACTTCTCCGGCGACATGGACTTCAAGGTCGCCGGCACGCGCGAAGGCATCACGGCGATACAGCTCGACACCAAGATCCGCGGACTCTCGCGGGAGCAGGTGCGCGAGACGATCGCTCAGGCGAAGGCCGCCCGCGACACCGTTCTCGACTCCATCGAGAGCGCCATCGCAGAGCCGCGCGAGAAGCTCAGCCAGTACGCGCCCAGAGTCATAATCGTCGAGATCCATCCGGACAAGATCGGCGAGGTCATCGGCCCGGGAGGCCGGGTGATCAAGAAGATCGAGGCGGACACGGGGGCCAAGCTCACCATCGAGCAGGACGGGCGGGTGTTCATCACCTGCGCCGACGCCGAGGGCGGCGAGCGCGCGGCGAAGATCGTTCAGGACCTGACCCGCGAGGTCCGCATTGGCGAGACGTTCGTCGGCACGGTGGCGCGCACCACGAACTTCGGAGCGTTCGTCGAGCTGCTTCCGGGCAAGGACGGCCTGCTTCGAATACAGGAGATGTCCGAGACCCGGATCGGCCGCACCGAGGACGTGCTGAACGTCGGCGACGAAGTGCTGGTCAAGGTCGAAGAGATTGACGACATGGGCCGCATCAACCTGTCCCGCAGAGGGCTGGTGGCGGCTGGTCTGGCGGAACCGCTCGAAGTCAAGCCCGGCGGCGGTCCTCCTCCCGAGGATCGCGGCGATCGTGGCGACCGCGGCGGACGCGGCGGACGAGGCGGCGGAGGCCGTGACAGGGACCGCGGCGGACGAGGCGGCGGAGGCCGTGACAGGGACCGCCCGAGGAACGACCGCGGCGACCGCGGAGGCGACCGGCCGCGCCCCGATCACAACGTCACGTCATCCGGGCCCGACCGTCCGCAGGCCGCGGACAGCGAGCCGAAAATTCCGCAGGTCAGGTTCCGCCCGAAGCAGCAGCCTTAGCTGCCAGCAGCAGCCTTAGCTGCCGCGGGCACAGCCGGCGCGAATCCTCGCGCGGTGAACTTCAGGGGTCAGGCGCTTAGCCTGGCCCCTTTTACCTGTACGCACGCACCTGCGGCGCACGGCAAGTACTTCGGGGTACGCGCGAAGGATCTGGCGGCGACAGGTATCAGAAGGAACAGAGGGCTAGAGAGCAGCGAAGCGGTAGGCTTCGGCCGATACCATGCCGACCTTGTAGTAGGTCACATGCCCGTCGAAGAAGAGGAAGTTGCTGCCCGTATTGTGGTGGTGGTAATACTGGCTTGCATCGGGCGGGCTGTACATTGTCTGCCAGTTGGTTGTGCCCAGGTCGTTCGTGATGCCGTTGGACTCGTGAAGCTCGGTGAGCAGAACGAACCTGCTCTGGTCTGGAACCTTGGAGCGCTTCGTCCCCAGCCCGGGCCAGTTGGAGCCGGGCGTCGCCAGAATGGTCTTGGCGAGCTGATCGTTCATCGAGTAGCTTCGCGCCAGGCGGCCCGGGCGGCGCTTCGCGCGGTCGCTGGGGCAACGAAAAACGCGGGCTTCATCCAGATACGGCATCAGCAGGTCGTCCCAGGGACGCCATTTGTTGTCAACGTAGATGAGACTGGGCGGCAACGTGTCCTTGTAGTCGTCGCAGTAGGCGAGGAAGGCGATGCCGATCTGACGCTGGTTGTTGGAGCAGGCGGCCTTGCGTACGGACTCACGGCAGATGGAGAAGACAGGGTAAAGAAGCGCTGACATGACGGCAATGATGACGATAGCGACCAGGAGCTCCACCAGAGTGAAGCCCGCGTTGCCGCGCAAAAGGCTTGCGCCCCCCTTTGTCATCTTTGTATCAGCACACACTGTCTTCTGCGTCTTCATTTCAGCAGGCCGCCGGGACCGGCGCCACACCCAACCCGGCCTCCAGAATACCACACGCCAAGCGCATCATGTCAATACGTCTATGCGCAGAAATAACTATTTTTATTATACCAGATGCGGCTCCTGCGCACAATACGCATTTCAGCAAGGCCGGATGGATTCTCACTCATGTTAACAACGGGACGGGGCGCGCAGACTCCCGGGCAGCTTCCTCGCGTGCTGCACGTGTCGCGCCCGGCGGCGGGCGGCCTCAGGCAGCACCTGATCACTCTGCTCAACGGACTGAGTCAGCGAGGCTGCACATGCGCGCTCGCCGGACCGGCCGCGCTGCTCCGCGACATCGAGGAAACGAAGGGCGGCGCCCCCTGTGAGTCCGTCCTGCCCATAGAAATCACCGACCGCCCGCAACTGCAAAGCGACCTGCTGGCGGCCCGGAGGCTGAGGCGCGCCGCCGCAGGCTTCGACCTGGTTCACGCACACGGCATGCGCGCGGCATGGATTGCGGCTGTCTCGGGATGCCGCCCCTTCGTCCTTACGGCGCACAATCTCTACAGACGTCCGGCAGGGCTGCTTGCGGCCCGCGCCGGCGCTTTTGCGCTGGGGCGCGCGTCGCTGATCATCGCCGTGTCAGAGGCGGTCGGCCGCACATTGGAGGAAGCAGGGGTTTCTTCACATTTCATTCGCGTTGTGCCGAACGGCATCGCTCCTCCCCGGCCCCGCGCCACACGTGACGAGATCCGCGAACGCCACGGCATTGGGCCCGATGCCCCGCTCGTGCTCTGCGTTGCCCGTCTGATGGCCGACAAGGGTGTGGATGTGCTAGTGCAGGCCTGGTCCGCCATCCAGCAGGCATCCCCTTCCGCCCGCTGCATCATTGCCGGAGACGGGCCGGACATGCCCGCGCTGCGCGAGATGTCCGCGCGCCTG
>JAGVUD010000076.1 GCA_019136435.1 Armatimonadota bacterium
GGCGGTCTTTGCATTTCCTTTTGGTGCGACTTTGGGCTTCTCGGCGGGCGGCGGCGGCGCCTCGGGCTTCGCCTTCTGGCTCTGTGCCGCGGCCTGCTCGTGTTCATGTTCCTCGTGCTCCCCCTGCGGCATGGGCGCGAGGAACTTGTTGAGTCCGATGAATATGGCGATGGCCGCAACCACGCCGGCGATGAGTATGATGCTGGGTGGACGTTTCTGCACTTGCTGATATTCCTTTCGAGTTTGCGGTGTTGCCTCGATGCCTACAGGATACACGATTTCCCGCAGGAAGAGAAACCCGGGGCCCGGCGTCTACAGGCGTTTGAGGAAGCTGTCGATGAGGCGCGCCACCCGCTTCGCGTCGGTATAGGGCGCGAGATGGTCCACGCCCGACAGCCAGTGCAGCCGGGATTGGGGCAGAAGGCGCTGCAGCTCGAGCGCGTGGAATGGCCTGACGATTCTGTCGTGCGTACCATGCACGACCAGGCAAGGCGTATCGTGCAGCGCGCGCGTCACGCGCTCCGGGTCCAGCCTGCTTGCGCTCTGAACCAGCCCGATGGTTGCCCGCCTGTCCGCGGATGCCGCTCCGCTGAGAAGCACCCTCAGCAGGCCGTTGCGGCGGAGCAGCACCCTGCCGGCCATCTCGCCCGCGCGGATGCCGGCGGCCATCGCTATTCCGGTGGGATGGCAGAAGACCGGCGATGCGAGACCGCGCGCCCACAACGGAATGCGGTCTGGAACGGCGGGGCCCGCAATGAGAATCAGACTGTTCAGAAGTTCCGGCTCCGAGCCTGCCAGCCTCAGCGCGACCACGCAGCCCATCGAGTAGCCGATGAGGGCTTTGATGGGAGGGTCGCAACGTGCGCGTATGAACAGCGATGCGGCGCGGGCGGCTTCCTCGATACTCGCCTCGGCCGGGAATGCCCCGGAACCCCCGTGCCCGGGCAGGTCCGGCGCCCAGATGCGGTGTCTCGCCGAAAGCTGGTCCGCCAGAGGCAGCCCGGCGGTCGCGCTCGAGTAGAGCCCGTGGATGAAGACAAGATCGTCCTGACCGCGGCCGGACACCGAGTAAGCAAGACGGAAGCCGTCCTGCTGAAACTCGCCGGTGAGAATCTCTGCGCCCGCCCCGCCCGCGGATGATGGCGGTCTGGCACTTTCTGTTGTTGCGCTGCCAGGCACCATGGCTGATACACGCACTCACAAACCGCGCCTTTGGACGCGGCGTCTCGTTGACCACTCCGGCGCGAGAGATTCCGGCGCCGATATACCTGACCTGATGAAGGTCCGGCGCAAAGCCCGCACCTCCACCCGATTATATATCAGTTGCATCTGCTGCCGCCTGCAGGGCGTGGCGGCGTCCGTCACTTCTTTATCGCGTACGGAGCGCACAGAGGGTCGCCGATTACGACATCCTTCCAGCACATAAACGGACTTGCCATGTAGAAAGCCTCGGCAAGGTTGTACCCGAGCGTGTATCTGTCAAAAAGAATGGCCGCTTTCGCCATGGATGTGCCGTACGGTTCGGTAGTGTAACCCTTCACGCCCGTGATGCCGTTCCTGATCAGGTCGCCGATCTGCGACTGTCCCGTTGTTTCGGGAGTGAAAGAGCGCGCGCTCGTCGAGACGATCGTTTCATGTCGTTCGACCCCCACGAGTAGTAGCCCATCAGCCCCGTGTGCCCACCCGCGAACAGGCTTGTTGACTCGAATATGTAAGGGATCCCACGCTCCATCAGCCGCAGCACGCCCGCCCTGATGTCCTGGTTCAGGTTCACATAGCCCGCGCGGTTGTCCTGGCCCGGGTCGAGGTCGAGCAGGAACTTCCCTCTCTTTCCGCCAGCCTTCAGCGACCTGTCCACCAGCGCTTTCGCATCGGCCGTTGTGTAGCCGTCGAGACGCGTGACCAGATACATATGGAACCGCCCGCTGTCAAATCGCTCCGATCGCCCGAAGTAGGGGTTCATCATCTGAGTGTCCGTTCCGAACGCCAGCCGCGTCAGCAGGCTGTCCACCGAGAATCCCCGGTCGTCCATCAGCGGAACGCCCCGCGTCGTCAAGATGTAGTCCACCTTTGTCAGCTTCCTCTTCTTGATGCAGTCGAGGACAGGCTTGCGGATCTTCGAGTGATAGTCCGCCCGGGCGATCTTTCGTGCGGGGTCAACGCTGATGCGGCAGATGTTGGCGGACGGAACCGCGCGCTTCGCCGCGTAGTACGCGCCGATTGTGCGCGATGCCTCGCTCTGCGTGTTGATCACGACGAGCACCTGTTCGGCTCCCGCAAGCGCGCCGGAGGGCGCGAGGGCAAGCGCGGCGAGAAGTAAAATGAACGAACGTGTGGTCATATCATTATCATACGCGTGTTCTGCGCCGGCCGTTTCGCGGGGGCGCGAAGCGGTGGGCGCGGCCGGTCAAAATGATGTGAAATAACTCACGAAAAGCCAGCCTCGCCCTTTACAGCCGCTTTTGCGGTTCTGTACAATGTGATGGCCCGAGGGCCCGAACAACACTCTCTTACCATTGAGGCAAACGCCCGGCAATGCTCCTTAAAGACCTGGTTACACTTCTCAAAGCAGTCCCCATGACGTCAAGGAACGGGACGGATACAGTCATTGACAACGCGGGAGCGAGCGATCTGATGAGCGATGTGCTCGCGTTCACCAAGCCCGGCAGCGCCCTTCTGACCGGGCTCTGCTCGTCCCAGGTGATCCGGACGGCGGAGATGCTCGATCTGAAAGCTATCTTCTTCGTGCGCAACAAGAAGCCCGACGCGGGCGCCATTGCTCTGGCCGAAGAGATGGGCCTGCCGCTGTTCTCATCCCCCTATCCGCTGTACGAGGCGTGCGGAATCCTGTACAAGGCCGGCATTCCCGGCTGCCTCGACGCCCGCGATCCGCACGACCACTGGGCCATTGCCGGCAACGACCTTCTCACGCCAGACCATGCGTCCGGGAAAGACAAGGATCAGGTTAAGGTCTGATGCACGGCCCGTCGCCGGCGAAACTGCTCTACCATTTTCACATTGTCGGGCAGGACTTCACGATTGCCGGAGAGGTCTCCAGCAAGATACGGCGCATCCTGCAGCAGATCGGCGCGTCCCCGGACACGATACGGCGAATCAGCGTCGCCACCTATGAGGCGGAGATGAACGTCGTCATCCACGCCGACGAGGCTGACGTCACGCTCGAAGCTGATGCGGGCATCATCCGGATCACCATCGCCGACCACGGCCCGGGCATTCCCGACGTTGAAAAGGCGAAGCAGCCCGGCTTCTCGACCGCAAGCGAGGAGATCAGAGAGATGGGATTCGGCGCGGGCATGGGGCTTCCCAACATCCTGCGGTGCGCCGATGACGTCTCCATTGATACCGTTGTCGGCGAGGGTACCAGAATCACAATGGAGTTTCTGAACTCCCCGGAGGCGTGATGGCAGAGCGAACCAACACCTTCCATGCAGTTCGCCTGATTCAGGACGAGTGCAAGGGATGCGTCAACTGCATCAAGCATTGCCCGACGGAGGCCATCCGCGTGCGCGGCGGAAAGGCCGAGATACTCGAACTTCGCTGCATTGACTGCGGTGAGTGCATCAGAGTCTGCCCGAACCACGCCAAGACGGCGGTCACCGACAGCATGGAGATGCTCAAGGACTTCCGTGTGCGCATCGCGCTGCCCGCGCCTGCCCTCTACGGGCAGTTCGAGGAGAAGATCACCCCGCAGGACGTGCTGGACGGGCTGATTGACATCGGCTTTGACGACGTTTTCGAGGTGGCGCTGGCCGCCGACCTCATTACCGTTCAGGTGCGCAGGGAACTCGAAAAGAGCGGTGTCGTCCGCCCCCTCATCTCATCGTCCTGCCCGGCGGTTGTGCGCCTCATTCAGGTCCGGTTCCCGAATCTGATTGACAATATCGTCCCTGTCGTGGCCCCAGTGCGCCTTGCGGCGCTGCTCGCCCGCAAGGAAGCCGCCCGGCGGTTCAAGGTCGCCGAGGACGAAGTCGGGATCTTCTTCCTGAGTCCCTGCCCGGCCAAGGTGGCGGCAATCCGCGAGCCCGTCGGGTTCCACAGCCGCGCCACCGACGGCGTCATACCGATTTCGGAGGTTTTCGGGTTGCTCGGAAAGGCCATTCGCCGCAACCGCCGCAGCAATCGTCCCCGGGTGAGGCCGCGGGCGTCGCCTCTGGGCATCGGGTGGGCGCGCGCGGGGGGCGAGAACCAGGCCGTCGCTCTCGGGCGTCAGATAAGTGTGGATGGCGTGCACAACGTCATCAAGGTGTTCGAGGACATAGAGCGGGGCAAGCTGTCGAACGTGGACTACGTCGAGGCGCTCGCGTGCGTGGGCGGCTGCGTCGGCGGGGTGCTGGCCGTCGAGAACCCCTTCATCGCCCGCCGTCGCATACGCATGCTGACCGAGCCTTCGCCCGGCGAGAAGAGCGGGAATCGTCAGTCACCGGAAAGTATGGTGGACTCGCTGGACGACAGTCTGTTCCGGCACGAAGAGCCCATACAGCCTCGTCCCGCCATGGCGCTGTCCGATGACATGGAAGAGGCCATCCAGAGGATGGAGCGCATGGAGGCCATACTTGAGACACTCCCGGGTCTCGACTGCGGGTCGTGCGGCGCGCCGACCTGCCAGGCGATGGCGGAAGATATCGTGCGGGGGCTGGGCGTGGAGACGGACTGCGTGTTCGTGCTGCGCGAACGGCTTCAAGAGCTTGCGCAGGAGCTCGGGGAACTCAGCTCGAAGCTGCCACCCGCGATGAAGCGCTCCGAAAGCCACGAGCAGGACGAGCTCGAACGGATGCTTGGCTGGTCCGGACGCGCCCCGCGCAAATGATGCACAAAACAAAGAGAGTCGCAGTTCAGTAAACAGTGAAAAAAGTAACGAACTCTGATATAATCCGCCTGGGGCAGGTGGTGGCGGATATCGATCTCGCGGACGCGGGCGCGGCAGCGCCTGGCGATCGCGAGGTGTCGGGTGTGTACTGCTCGGATCTTCTCAGCGACGTGATGGGGGGAGCGCGTCCGGGCGAAGTCTGGGTCACGGTCCAGAGCCATCTGAATGTTGTTGCGGTGGCCGCCCTCAAGGAACTTGCGGCGGTGGTCATATGCGGCGGCAGGTCCGTGGATGTTTCCATCCTGAAGAAGGCCTCCGAAGAAGGCGTCGTCATCCTGCTCGCGAAGCAGAGCGCTTTCGAGGTCTGCGGGAGACTCTGGGAACTGGGCCTGCGGCACGAGGACTAGCCGCTGATGCCGCGCGCTTCCGCCCCGGTCCGGAAGTGCAGGGTTGACCTGCACATTCACACGGCTCTTTCGCCGTGCGCGGAACTCGAGATGCTGCCGGACCTGATTGTGATGAAGGCCGCCGCCGAGGGGCTCGACCTGATCGCGATCTGCGACCATAACTCGGCGGAAAACACCGCCGCGTGCATCGAGGCCGCCCGGGGGACACCCGTCAGGGTTCTCGCCGGCATCGAATGCGAGAGCCGCGAAGGGGTCCACGTGCTGGGGCTGTTCGACGGCGCGGAGTCCGCGGGCGCGCTGCAGGGCTTCCTCTGGGAGCGCCTGCCGGACGAGGCGAACCGGCCCGAGTTCTTCGGGGCGCAGATGGTGGTGTCGGCGCAGGGCGAGTTCGTCCGCTACAACGAGCGGCTGCTGGCGACCGGGGCCGACGCCTCTGTCGAGGAGTTGATCGCGAAGATTCGCAGTCTCGGAGGGCTGGCGTTGCCCGCGCATGTTGACAAGACGTACGCGGGTCTGCTGGGAGTTCTGGGGCTCGTGCCGGAGGGGGTACGGCTGGAGGGCGTGGAGATTTCGGGGCGGGCGGATGCCCGCGATGTCAGGGAGCGGTTTCCGCAAATCGCGAAGCTGCCTTTCCTGAGAGCGTCCGATGCGCACAGGCTTTCGGAGATCGGTCAGGCCCACACGCGGGTCTGGCTGGAGCATCGGACGGTGGGAGAACTGAAACTTGCGCTGTCTGGCCTGGACGGCCGCCATTTGGAGGACAACTAGCAGACTATGGCTTGTGAGTGTCGTGAAGTAGAACGCACGGCGGAGCAGACTCGGGTGGAAGAGATTGTGGCCCGTCATCGTGGACGTCCGGGTCCGCTCATTCCTATCCTCGACGAGGTGCAGACCGAACTGGGGTGGCTGCCCAGGTGGGCAATGATTGCTGTCGCGCGCGGGCTTGACGTGCCCGTCGCCGACGTTTACGGGGTGGCCAGCTTCTACAGCTTTTTCCGGCTCTCGCCTCCGGGGCGCACCCGGGTGCAGGTCTGCATGGGAACGGCGTGCTACGTTCGCGGCTCGCAGCAGATTCTCGACGCTCTCGAGCGTAAGCTTGGCATCAAGGCGGGCGATACGACCGCCGACAGACGATTCTCGCTTGAGAGCGTGCGCTGCGTCGGTGCGTGCAGCCTGGCCCCGGTCATCGTGACCGGGGAAGACTGCCACGCGAAAATGACGACGGCGAAGCTTGACAAGATGCTGGACGCCTGCGACCCTTGAGGCCATGGGCCGGCGCAGCCCTCGATCAGTATGCGTGAGATATCACTCCACATTCTGGACATCGCCGAGAACAGCATCAGGGCCGGCGCGCCGGATGTTGAGATCGGGGTGAGGGTGGACGAGCCAGCGGACCGGCTGGTTGTGACCGTTCGCGACAACGGACGGGGCATGCCCGAAGAGATGGCCGCGGTTGTGGCGGACCCGTTCGTGACGTCCAGAACCGAGCGCAGGGTGGGGCTGGGACTGCCGCTTCTTGCGGCGGCGTGCGAGAGGACCGGGGGCGGTCTGAAGGTGCGGAGCCGGCCGGGCGAGGGTACGGAGGTCGAGGCAACGTTCGGCCTGAGCAGCGTGGACCGGGCGCCGATGGGCGCGCTGGCGGAGACGATTGCGAACATCGCGTCGGGCTATCCGGATGTGCGGATCGCCCTGGCGTTTTCGAGTGGCGGCGAGCAGTTCGAGTTCGATTCGGCGCTCGTTAGAGAGGCCCTGGATGGGGTGCCGCTTTCCAGTCCGCAGGTAGCTGCGTGGATGCGGGAGCATATCCAGGAAGGGATCGCCGGAGTGAGCAGCCTCGAGTAGGCGGCGCCGGCGAACGGAGTTCTAGGGAGACACCTGACACATGAAGACACTGGAGGATCTGAAGCGCATTCGTGAAGAAGCGCTGAAGGCTATGAAGGTTCGCGAGGGCGAACAGGGCACCAAGATCACCGTGGCGATGGGCACCTGCGGCATAGCCGCCGGAGCGAGAGAGACCATGAGCGCGCTGCTTGATGAGCTCAACAAGCGCGGCATTACCGACGTCACCGTCACTCAGACGGGGTGCAAGGGGCTGTGCGAGCAGGAGCCGATGATCGAGGTCACAAGGGCCGGAGAGGCGGCCGTGACATACGGTCATGTTGATGCCGAGAGAGCCCGGAGGATCGTGGCCGAGCATATCGTCAACGGCAACCTGGTGGGTGAGTACATCGTCAGCAAGTAGTTGCAGGCGCCACGGATTGTGGCACGCTGGGATTCCAGCGGATTCTGAGGGTGCAGACAAGGACCGGTAGTTTTGTCAGAGGTAGCACAGGAAAAGCAGGACCTGCCCGCGATTGAGCGGTGCCATGTATTGATCTGCGCGGGAGCCGCTTGCGTAGCTTCGGGAGCTATGGAAGTCGAAGCCGCCATGAAGTCGAAGATATCAGCCCTGAACCTCGAAGCAGAGGTCTCGCTGTTCGACACCGGCTGCGTTGGAACCTGCGATCTGGGGCCAGTCGTTATCGTTTACCCCGAAGGCACCTTCTATGTGAAGCTGAAGCCGGCGGATGCGGAGGAGATAGTCACCGAGCACCTGCTCAAAGGGCGCGTCGTGCAGCGTCTGCTTTCAAAAGACGCAGACCACGTCGAAGTGCCCAGCATCTTCGAGCATCCGTTCTTCGCGAAGCAGAAGCGAATCGCGCTGCGCAACCTCGGCGTCATCAACCCCGAGTCCATTGACGAGTATATCGCGGTGGGCGGCTACGCTTCCCTTGGCAAAGTCCTCGAAATGACCCAGGACGAGGTCATCAAGCTCGTCCTTGACTCGGGACTGCGGGGCCGCGGCGGCGCGGGCTTCCCGACCGGGCGCAAGTGGGCGTTCGCCAAGGCCGTTGAGGCCGACCAGAAATACGTGATCATCAACGGCGACGAGGGCGACCCGGGCGCGTTTATGGATCGCTCCGTCCTCGAAGGCGACCCGCACAGTGTCATCGAGGGGCTGGCGATCGCCGGCTACGCGATCGGGGCGACGCAGGGCTACGCCTATGTCCGCGCCGAGTATCCGCTTGCCATCAAGCGCCTTCAGATTGCGATTGACCAGGCGCGCGAGTACGGGTTGCTCGGGAAGGGCATCTTCGGCAAGTTCGATTTCGACCTCGAAATCCGAAAGGGCGCCGGGGCATTCGTCTGCGGCGAAGAGACCGCGCTCATGCGCTCCATCGAGGGCATGCGGGGTCAGCCGCGTCCCAAGCCGCCGTTCCCGGCCGTGTCCGGGCTCTGGGGCAAGCCGACGATCATCAACAACGTGGAGACGCTGGCGAACGTCCCCGCGATCATTCAGAACGGCCCGTTCTGGTATTCGAGTTTCGGCACCGAGACAAGCAAGGGCACCAAGGTGTTCGCGCTTGCCGGAAACATCAACAACACCGGTCTCATCGAGGTGCCCTTCGGGACGACGCTCCGGGAGGTTGTCTTCGAAATCGGCGGCGGAATCCCGAACGGCAAGGAGTTCAAGGCAGTGCAGGCAGGCGGGCCTTCGGGCGGCTGCATTCCCGCGTCGCTGCTCGATATCCCGCTCGATTACGAGTCGCTGCAGAAGGCGGGCGCCATTGTCGGGTCCGGCGGTCTCATCGTGATGGACTCGGACACCTGCATGGTGGACGTCGCGCGGTTCTTCCTCGAGTTCACCGTTGACGAGTCCTGCGGGCAGTGCACCCCCTGCCGCGAGGGCACCAAGCGCATGCTCGAGATCCTGACGAAGATCACGAAGGGGCGCGGCACACTCGAGGACATCACGAAGCTCGAGACGCTCGCGAAGGCGATCACCCAGACGTCTCTATGTCAGCTTGGCATCACCGCGCCGAACCCTGTTCTGAGCACTTTGCGCTACTTCCGCGACGAGTATCTGGCACACGTTGTTGACAAGACCTGCCCGGCGAAAGTCTGCAGGGAGCTTATCACGTTCGACATCCTCCCCGACAAGTGCACGGGGTGCACCATATGCGCCCGCAACTGCCCGACCCACGCCATATCCGGGGAGCGCAAGCAGGCTCATGTCATTGATCAGAGCGCGTGCATCAAGTGTGGCGAGTGTCTGGTTCGCTGCAAGTTCGATGCCGTGGTGAAAGTTTAGTCCCGGGAGGGCGGCGCCCGGTTGCCGCCTCCCGGCAGAAGTTTCGGGACTGGCCGAAAGCGCCGCCCGGGATGAGAGGAACGAGAAGCATGGCGATAAACGAGAGTTGCTGTTGCTCCGCCGAGGAGGAGGCTGCCGTTCAGGCCGCCATCAATGACTTCGAGCCGATCCGGACCAATCTGATCCCGATCCTGCATCGCATTCAGGACGAACTGGGTCAGATTCCCGGATGGGCCATGGAAGCCGTTGCTGATAAACTGGACATTCCGCTCGCCGATGTCTGGGGAACGGCGTCGTTTTACACGATGTTCGACCTCAAGGGGAGGGCGAAGCACATCATCCGGCTCTGCGAGAGCCCGCCCTGCCATATCACCGGGGCGAAGAAGGTTCTCGAGGCGCTGAAGGATGAGCTGGGCATCGAACCCGGTGAGGTGACCGAAGACGGCCTGTTCGGGCTCGAGCTTGTAAGCTGCTTCGGGGTGTGCGGCGTCGCGCCGGCCATGATCGTTGACCATCAGGTGTACGGCAACCTTACGCCCGAGATGGTGCCGGATGTTATCGCGAAGTACAGGGAGGGGTAGAGAGATGCCGTTCTACAGAGCGCATGTTCTGGTCTGCTGCGGTAACACCTGCGCCGTACGCGGCGGCAGGGCTCTGCTGCAGCTTCTGGCAAAAGAGGTGGAGCAGAAGGGGCTCGCCCACGAGATCCGCGTCGTCGAGAC